>CAYTGY010000187.1:3048-6912 GCA_964437265.1 uncultured Spirochaetaceae bacterium
GACCCCGGCCGGTCGGCTTCACGATGATCTCTTCAGCGCGCGCGACTGTCTTCATATTGTGATCAACAACCCGCGACACACGTCGCGCAATAGTCCCTGCTCCCAGTTGGAGCAGCTGCCGCGGCTCCACGTGTTTCCGTTCTTCCGGCGCCGGCTCCACGTCCGACGACTCAGCAAGTGCGGGTGGCGCCTCCTTCAGGCGAACGGGCCCGGGCGCCGGGCTTGAGATCGGCAGGCAAAGCTGCTCCTTCTTCGAACCTTCGTCTGCAACCAGCGTCAGAGTCCCTGACCGCGCAAGCCCCCAGTCGAATGTGTCTACCAGCACGAGTTTTGCCTGGTCCGTCCAGGTTGCCGGCTCTACAAGCCTGAACTCACCAAGCTGGTCCGGCGTTCTCGTACTGTCGGCGACGTACCAGTTGATCACATTGGAGCGCATAGTATCCTGCAGTGTTGCGGTTCTGCGCCTATGCATCGCAGTTTTCATCTTGTCCTCTATTCCACTCGTTCAAGTACCGTGCCGCACTCGCCAGATGCCGCTGCCCCAACGCGCTCTGCAGGGCGGTCAAGCTGCCGGTCTCATTTAGCACCCGTGCGGCGTACGTTCGCCGCAGCACTGACGGCTTCACATCGACCTCTATGCCCGCCTGCTCCCCATACGCGTGGAGCACCCTGCGCACGTAGCGATTCTGCAGACGCGTTCCTCGCGTGGTCACAAAGACGGCGTCTGCGTCACCCGTGCGAACGGTGAGCCACGTGCGGAGGAACTGCTCTGCTACAAGCGGTAGCGGCTTCCAGCGCTCATGCTCACCGCGCCGGCCCCGAAGTCTGATCTGATGCTGTTTCAGGTCAACGTCTTCCAGCAGCAACCCCGGTGTGCGGGCGCACGAGCCGTCGTCTGTCTCGCGGCCCACCAGCTCAGAGGTCTTTGCTCCGGTGTGGACCATCACCATGATCAGAGTCGCGTTTCGAACTCCGACAGGCGACGAGAGGTCGATCGTCCTAATCAGACGCTCCAGTTCTGTAGCGGTCAAAGCGCGTTTCTCCACCATATATTCCCAAGTACCGAAGTGTGTTTTTTCGGTACTTTCAGGAGCATATCCTAACAATAATCAAATGTAAAGGGTTGTTGGAGTAGAATTGAAATGTCGTGCACCCCTCGTTGTCGTCTCGCTTGACATTGTATGACATCTATCTTCCAATGACTGTTGGGACAAAGAGTGCAAGACGAACGGTTCAAGCGGATTGTCTACCGTGAGCCTCGCCGCGCTCGAGACCATAAATCCGTAGCCAAGACCAATAGAGAGGAGATCAGAATCATAACGATCAAGGGCAATAGCGCATGAGTGGTGCCACACGACCGATCTATCTCGACTACAACGCTACGACGCCGCACGACCCGGAGGTCGCAGAAGCGATGCGCCCCTTCCTCGAGTCGGAGTTCGGCAACCCGTCGAGCAGCCACATCTATGGGTCGCGTCCGCGGCAGGCCGTTGCCGAGGCCCGCCGGCACGTGGCCGCGCTCATCGGCACAGAGCCGGAGAGTATCGTGTTCACCAGCGGCGGAACCGAGTCAAACAACTACGCGATCCTTGGTACCGCATGGGCGCTGCGAGACAGGGGGCGTCACATTATTACGTCGAACATCGAGCACCCCGCGGTCTCGCGGACATGCGCGGCGCTCGAGTCCGAAGGGTTCGACGTGACCCGCCTCCCGGTCGACGAGTTTGGCGCGGTCACGCCTGACGCGTTCGAGTCCGCCATCCGACCCGACACGATTCTCGTCTCCATCATGCACGCGAACAACGAGATCGGGACGATCGAGCCGATCGAAGAGATCGCCCGGATCGCCTCCCGACATGGTATCCTCGTGCACACCGACGCGGCGCAGTCGGTCGGCAAGATCCGCGTGGAGGTGAACGAGCTCGGCGTCGACATGCTGACCATCGCCGGGCACAAGCTCTACGCGCCGAAGGGCGTTGGAGCGCTCTATCTACGAACCGGTGTGACGCCGGAACCGATCATGCACGGAGGCGGGCAGGAAAGCGGCTACCGGGCCGGCACCGAGAACGTGCTCGAGATCGTCGGTTTTGGCGCTGCGTGCAGGATCGCGAAACGCGACTTCGAGCGCAACCGGCAGGCAATGGAGACGACGCGCGACCTGCTCCATAGGCGGATCACGGCGGCGTGCGACGCGCGGCTGAACGGTCACCCGGAGCACCGCCTGCCGAATACGCTCAACCTGAGCTTCCGCGGCGTCACCTCGGACGATCTGATCGCAGCCGTCGCCGACGTCGTTGCGGTCTCCGCCGGCTCGGCGTGCCATTCGGAGGCGGTCACGCTCTCTCCGGTGATTGAGGCGATCGGAACGCCGATGGACTGGGCCCGGGGAACGATTCGATTCTCCACGGGGAAGCACACGACCGTAGAGGAGATCGAACGCGCAGCAGACGCGATTATCCGTGCGTACGCTTCATTGACGCACGGCAACGAAAAGGCGTAAAAGCGTACCAAGTGCAGAAGATAATCGCCGTTGTGGCAAGCCTCGCCGTCTTTTTGATCTGGGAAGCCGCGCGACCGTTTTTCGCCTTCGAGCGCGGGCACTGGCTTCGTTCCGGACAGAACGCGCTCGTGGGGGCGACCAACGCGCTCCTGACGAGCCTCCTGTTCGCGGGCGTCATGGCCTGGGTGCTTTCACAAGTCACCACCGAACCGTTCGGTCTCCTAGGTCTGATCGCGATACCCGAATGGGCTCGATTCGTGCTCACGCTTCTAACGCTCGATCTGTGGACCTACTGGTGGCACCGACTCAATCACACGGTTCCGTTTCTCTGGCGCTTCCACCGGGCGCACCATACTGATACCGAGATGGGCGCCACGACCGCGTACCGTTTCCATCCGGTCGAGATCGTTCTCTCGTCAATCCTGCGCGTGCCGATCATCCTGCTCCTTGGGCTGAAACCCGAGGGGCTCCTCTGGTACGAGGTCGTGCTCACCGTTTCTATTGTGTTCCACCACTCGAACATCAGCATCGGCAAGAGAGCCGATTCGATAATCCGAACCGTGATCGTCTCACCGGTCATGCACAAGCTGCATCACAGCGTGAAGCCCGCCGAGTTCTCGTCGAATTACTCCTCCACGCTTTCTATCTGGGACCGTCTGTTCAGGAGCTGGACCGAGACCGACGAGCCTGAAGCAATCACCTTGGGGCTCAACATCTATCGCGATACGCGCTGGCAGAGCTATCCGGGGATCATGATGACCCCGTTCAGACGCAGCCGGCGGCCTCCTCGATCTTGACGCGGAGACCCGAGGCCTCGCGCTACCAGACAGCCGCGGCGTAGTGTCGACGGATGGTTTCGTCTCGAGTGAGGAGAAAAGCACCGACGCGCGCAGCCTGTGCGGTAATGGTCCGGTCGAATGGATCTCGCGTCCAGGTGAATCCGCCGGCGTGGAGGACGGCGTCGCCCATGCCGGCGGTGTCGACGGTGATCGCGAACTGGTCGCACAGGAACCCGGCGATCTCTTCTCCGGGGTACGCTATCCGAGCGATCTCGAACAGGTGCTGAAGCTCGAGAACGACCATCGGCGAGATCCGCGTCGATTGCGCAGCTTCGAGCATATGGATGGCGGTGGGGGAGAGGAGGGTCGGATCGCCTGCGTGGATGAACGCCGCGACGTGCGTATCAAGGTAGACGGTCAAGGTTGCGATCCTCGCTCCACTGCCAGCCGCCGGGCTCGCTCGTTACGAGTTCGTCGGCCGGCACCAGCAGCGTGTCGTGGCGGACGAGCCGGTCGGTGAACGCCTGTCTATCCTCGGGCACGATTCGGAACCTGTGGCTCTTGTGGGTCACTTGAACGGTGTCG
>CAYTGY010000188.1:0-6747 GCA_964437265.1 uncultured Spirochaetaceae bacterium
GTGCGGACAAACCTCAGCGTCTTTGGACCGGTGCACGGGTCTACGCTGGGCGACAGAAGAAGGTGGCTCGACGAAGCGGCCGGTGTGGTGTCACAATGGGGCCTGAAGGGGGGCGAGCATGAAGGAACTCCTGGTGTTCAGGCACGCCAAAGCGGAAAAGCGCAACGGGACCAAACCTGACAAAGACCGCGCACTGGAGCCGCAAGGAATGGAGGACGCGCAAGAGATCGGAGGCCAATTGGCCGCGGAGGCGCTTCTACCGGACCTGGTAATCTGCTCGGACACACGACGCGCCGCGCAGACGTACGAGTCCGCCAGCAAGACATGGGCCGGCTCTCGCCCGCTGCAGATGACGGCTTCGCTCTACAATGCGGAGGGAAGCGAGCTCTTCAGCGTTGTCGCAAGCGCCGCCGGCGAGAGCGATCGGGTAATGCTGGTCGGCCACAACCCGGCATTCGAGCGGTTCATCGAGTTGGCCACCGGAAGCTCCATTCGGCTCAAGACCGGGACGGTTGCCATACTGAAGATTGATATCGACAATTGGAAGGAGTTTGGCCAAAACACCGGTGCGCGTCTGAAAAGCGTCATTTCTCCGGCCAAGGACTCTTGACGTTTTTCCGAAGACGTGGGAGAGTCCGGCCAACACTTCAGAGGAGGTAGGTACGATGATCATGATCAACAGCCAACCCACCGCAAACATCGTGCCTGCCCTGCCCGCATAGTCGTTCCAAACCGAACACCAACGGGCCGCAGGCATCAGTCCTGCGGCCTTTTTTTGTGTCCGGACAAGTGACCGGTCCCTCGGGGGGGGCGCGGCAAGAACGTCCGGAGTCGCGTTCGGCGTATCCAACGGAGCGTTACCGTGCTAACCATCTTTATCATTGTTGAGCGTGAGCGACAGCGGAACCCGGGAACGGAAAGCCGGCACCTAGAACCTCACTCACAGCAAACGGACGCGAAAACGCATAACGCGGAGGAGCGGACAGGGAGCTCAGATCAGCCCTCGACCCAAAGAGCAAAAAAAGCCGGCCTCAGCGGAGGCCGGCTGTAGGGGGGAAGCGTCGATCTAGAACGAGCCCCAGGTTGCTCGACCGCCAACAACCGGAGCGCAGTTGACCGTCTCCGCCAATCTGGCCAGATCAAGTGCCCCTATCGCCTGAACGCCGCCAAAGATGCTCAGCTGGAACAGCGGAATCAATGTCAGACCCACTTCTGCGGTTGCCTCAGCCAGATAGCCGAATCTCACCGGGGATCCGGACACGTGCGGCGACAGATACCCGAAGCCGGTCCAGAGATTTGCTGAGAATGTCGTGGGCCCAATCCGGACCTGACGTCCTTGTATGGAGCCGCCGAACGCGCCGACGAAGTCATCCGAGCTCTGTAGCACAACGCCGAACCCACCGTTCCGATATCCGCCACAAGTGGCTCCGATGCCATACCCGCCTGAGTACTCTATCCCGTGGTCGGTCGATGCAAACCCGGGATACGAGAGATGCTCGCCACTGAAGAAACCGCCGCCGCCATAGGCACACGCGGCGGCACCAACGATAACAATAACCAGTGATGTGAGAATTGTTCGCTTCATCATAGTCTCCACCGAATGCAACACGCGTGGCAGGTGCGGTTGTCACCGCAAGTGCGTGGTGGGGCTACTGACCGGTCACCGAATCAACGTTGCGAAACAGTGAGCGCAGCGTGGCATACAGGGCCGGAGACAACGGCGGACACTGTGCACTGCTGAGATTGGCCATCAGATGATTATGGTCTCCGGTGCCGCTCAATGTGACGTGGATCCCGGGCTCATGACGTACAAACCGGTATGCCGCCTCCACAAGATCCTGGACATCTGGATCTCCGGCGACAAACCGCAATGGATCGTCGGGCGTTCCGCCGGCCTCGGCGATCTCCGGCCTGGACATGACTCCTTGCTCAACAAGCTCGTTTATCACCTCGGCCAATCGCTGTCTACGGCTCAGCGCCAAACGGACGGCAAACATGCCCAGGATACCGGTCCCTCTCTCCTGGGCGGCCTTGAGCACCCTCCCGCGAGCGCTCTGGTTCAAGATACTGAAACCAACCATGAGCACGTCCCAGATTCGATCCGCCACCGCCTGGGCGAGCATCTGGTGCGCCGGATCCTGGTTGAACATCTCAGTGACCCCGAGGAGCCGGATCTTGCCCGCCTCCTTCGCCCGGAGCAGCGCCGGATACAGCTGCTCAACTACATATGGATACTGCTCCGGACGCACCGCATGGAGGTGACAGATATCCACGTAGTCGGTCCGCAAAAGCTGAAGACGCTCGTCGACCTTCCGTTGCAGCGCGCGCGGGGCAAGGTTCTCCCAGTGGGAGATCTTGGTGGACACAACAACCTCATCGCGAGGAAGATCCTGAAGCACGCAGCCGACGAGCGGCTCAGTCCCGTACGCCTCTGCGGTGTCGATGACGTTGACTCCATGGTCAATCGCCGCTCGAATGAGCCGCGCTGCGTCCTCCTGAGTGCCGCCGGTGCGCAGCCCCACCCTGCTGGGCCCTCCCGTGCCGATGCCGAGGACGCTGACGGACAGGCCGGTGTTTCCGAGTGGTTGATAGTCCATCAGCCGCTCTGGTGATGCAGGTCCACAAGGCGCTGGGCGAGCAACCGGGCCAAGAAGATCCCATAGTGCGGGTATTCACGTATGGCGTTGACGAACTCCTCCTTGTCAATCCGGAGGAGGGTTCCTGGTCCATGCGCCACAATAGTCGCCGACCGACGGTTGTGCAAAAGAAAGCTCATCTCGCCAAGGAACACATCCGATGGTCGCAGCATTGTGACCTGCCGACCGTCCACCACTACGGCGTAGGACCCGCTGACGATGTAGTACAGATCGCTTGACTTCTCGCCCTGCTCGAAGACCACCTCCCCGTCGTTGACTTGGACCTCGTTGCGGCTTGCAAAGACTTTGGGCACGGTGGAGGTGCTTTCGCCCTCATGGTCGAGCTCCACGGTGACTTCGTTCCCGGCTTCGTTGTAGTGGATCTTCGTCAGATATGCATTGGCGATGAAGATGCCGCGTCCATGCGACTCAAGGATGCCGTTGCTTCCCAGTGCGGTCTGGTACTTCTTCCAATCAAATCCGCTTCCTTCGTCTCTAATGGTGAAGACCGACCGGTCCGCACCGATGTGATACCGGAGATATACCTTTCGGGCGGCGATACGCGGGTCTTTGTTCCGCTCGTGAACAAGGGCCACAGCATCTCCGCCACACGCCAAATGCTGGGATTTTTCCTCATATGAAATCTCGCAGTTGCCGTGCTCGATTGCATTGAATAGCAGCTCCGTGAACGCAACGTGAAACCGGTCTCGCATCTCGCGATCAATGAGATTCGCGTTCAGCATGAAATTCGCCAGCAGATTGGAATAGGTGTTCAAGTCAAATGGATCGTTGGCCAACACGAAGCTGCCGGATAGCCGACGACTGAGCAGGTGGTGGATGTCACGGTTGTAGACGATGTTCCGATTCGCATGCATGATCCGCATCACGCGCACCAGATAGTCGCCAAGCCGCCGGCGACGGATGCTCGCAAGGCCGTTGAGCCCCTGCGTCAGCCGGCTCAGGCCACTCTCCCCATCGTGCTCGTACACGACAATGATGCCGCCAAAGTGCAACCACGGATCGCTGCGCATCTGCTCCAGCACCTGTGAGGCCGGCAGGACCGGGTCCGCGGTGTAGACCAGATTCACTTCCGGGAAATCGTAGTTGAGGTGACGGAGGGTGCCGTCCCAGTCCTCCACAATCTGCGCTTCAAACTCATTGTGCAGCTGTGAAACGGCAGCTTTGACGGTCTCCTGGATCTCTGTGTTGGAGCTCAGCACGGCTATGGTGGTCATGGTTTACCGCAACTATCTCAACTGTTGGCCTGCGCGTCTACCCGCCGGCTGCGGCGCCTCATCCATATCCGGCCAGCGTGCTCTTCACCCCTCCAAGGTATCCGGAGCCAAAGATATTCAGATGGTTCAGCAGGTGATACAAATTGTACAAGTCGCTTCGGTCACGATACCCGGGAGCGAGCGGGTACTCCTGGTTGTACGCGTCATAGAACGCTCGGCCAAACCCGCCAAAGAGCTCGGTCATGGCAATATCTGCTTCTCTGTTTCCGTAGTAGACAGCCGGATCAATGAGCACCGGCTCACCGTCCGGGGTGGTGAGATAGTTGCCGCCCCACAGGTCGCCGTGTAGCAGCGAGGGGTGATCCGGCTCCGGGATGAGATCCTGTAGCCTGCCTACAACCCGCTCAGCATCGCGCTCTGCCTGCGCATCAAGCAATCCGCGCCGTCGCGCAAGCTCCACCTGGAACCGGATGCGGTGATTCGCGAAGAACTCCAGCCAGGAGTCGCACCACGGGTTGGGTTGTTCGGTAGCGCCAATGAAGTTGTCATGATGGAAACCAAACCGGCCATGGCCTGCATCGTGACCATGCATCGCGGCCAACTCGCGACCCAGACGTCGCTGGGCGTCGCTTCCGCCGGATCCGTGTTCAATGTACTCCATGAGGAGATACCGCCCGAATGACCCGTCCCAGAAGCCATAGACACGCGGAACGCGCGGACCGGGAATGCTCTTGAGTGCACGAAGACCTTCGGCTTCCTCCCTGAATGTTGATGCGCCACGGCTTGACGGATCTCGCTTGATGAACAGACGCCTTCCGTCGCTCAGCGAGATGACGCTGGTTGCAGAGATGCACCCGCCGCCTACCGACCGGGAGTCTGACAGTTCGGCTCCAAAGATCTCGTGAACCGCTTCCTTCGCGCTCCGATACCGTGGAACCTCTGTGTCCATCTCTTCTCCTACCCCGCCGAGCTACACGGTGCTCCCGCGCGCTCCGCCTCGAGCTTCTCCAAGAGCGCTCTGCAGGTACGGTCTACCATCGCGTAGACTCGCTGGAATCCACCCATGCCACCGTACCATGGATCGGGGACATCCGGCACCGAGCTCGGCGCGGTGCCATCACGATCGCCGCGGACATCCGGATCGAACTCTCTAAACAGTCGAACCTTCGCAAAGAGCTCCGGCGGACGCGCGAGATTACGCATCGCCTCCATATGACCGGCATCCATGACCAGTATCAGGTCGTAGGTGTGCAGATCCTCCGTATCGAATTGGCGGGCCCGGTGATCCAGCACAACCCCGCGCGCAGCGGCTACCGTTCGCATGCGACGGTCCACATTATCACCCACATGGTACGCCGAAAGACCTGAGCTCTCCACCTCATAGCAATCGGCGACCCCACGTTCGGCAATAAGCTTAGCAAAGATTCCATGCGCAAGCGGACTGCGGCAGATGTTCCCGGTGCAGACAAAGAGAATGCGACGCCTTTCTTGGGGTCTTCGTTTGGTGTTCATGGCATTGATATTGCGTTCCCTAAATTGCCGGAGCATTCTCCAGGAGGTAGCGCTCCGCTTCTGGTGACCACAGTCCGTTGTGCCGCTCCACAATCTCCGCCAGCGTCCCAAACAGCGGATTCGAGGCGCCCTTTTCGCGGAAGTCGTCGATTGCCGTCAGCGGCAGCGAGATGTTGGTGTACATCAGCTTCTTTCCGCCGGAGATGTTCGGCAAGTCGAGTGTGGTAGGCGCCACGGCATCAAGCCCGCCCACATGGGTAATCATTGCTACGGGGTTGATGGCGCCCCGCGACATGAGGTCCAGCGCCTCGCGCATATCGTCGGTGTTCCCGCCGCTGGTACCTACCAGGTGGTGCCGTGCGTAGTGCACGTCGTAGAAGTTGAACTCCGCGGTAAAGCTTGGATCGGTTGGCCCGGCGAAGAAGTTGAGACATCCGTCGTTGCCCAGAATCCTGTCGCCCTGTTCCACAACCGGCTTGACCGGAGCGAACACAAACACGTCGTCGAACCCACCACCCCCGGTACGCTCAATGAGATGTCCGACCGGATCATCAAGGTTCTTGGTGTTGACATAGACGAGCTCAACGCCGTTTGCCTTCGCCTCTTCCTCAGTATAGATACTCCGCGCTCGGGCAAGCCGAGCATCGTCAATATCGGTGACAACCAGCCGACCGGGTTTCCGGTCACGATGAATTGCGTAATCGATTGCGCCAAGCCCCATAGGTCCAACGCCGGCCAGGATCGCCATGTTGCCGCCAGGCTTGATTCCCATCTCATGCTCATAGTACCCGGGACGCGGGTGGTGATAGTTCGCGTGAAACGCGCCCACGATGCAGGACATGGGCTCAGCCAGGGACCCCATGAAGAACGCCTCGCCGGAGTAGTCCAGCAGACAATCCATCTCCATCACCTCATTGGGGATGACGATGTAGGTCGCGTCTCCGCCGATGTACTGAAAGGAGTAGCCGGGAGCATCAAGCGACCCCTTGTAGTTGAGCGCCGGCTGAATGCTGAACCGCGAACCGGCGGAGAACTTCTCCTTCCACTTGGACCCGACTTCCACGATTTCACCGCAGAACTCGTGTCCCACGATGACCGGATTATCTGCAATATCGGCCGGGACACGCTTATGGTCCGCGCCTTGCACCGCTGCCTTGTAGGAGGACATGCAAATGGAGTCGGAGACGATGTGCGCAAGAATCTCATCATCCTTGATGGCAGGGAGATCGAACTCCTCGAGTCGCAGATCCTTCTTTCCGTACATCCGGACGGCTTTTGTCTTCATTGTGTTTCCTTGTCAGTAACGTTCTGTGGGGAATATAGGGCCGCTGCGTACGGAGGTCCAGGCGTCTCAGCGACTAACC
>CAYTGY010000189.1:0-6691 GCA_964437265.1 uncultured Spirochaetaceae bacterium
TGCGCAGCTCCTCAGCATCGATCTCCTCATCGATAAACGAATGCATGAAGGCAAGTCGATCGCCGCCGAAGAGCGAATCGACGAGCTCGCGGACCCTGCCCGCCGAGACCTCATCGCGGGAGACAGCAGGAAGGTAGGTATATGCGCGACCTTCACCCTTGCGATGGGTAACCACGTGTTTGGCTTCCAGTTTCTGCAAGGTCTTGAGGATGGTGGTGTAACCGGGCACGTCGGGTTCCGGCCAGGAGTCCAGTATCTCCTGCACCGTCGCTCCTCCGCCACGTTGCCACACCACCCCGAGCACCTTGAGCTCAAAATCGGTCACACGCCTCATTGCCGCCTCCGTCGGACGTCTCTATCTACGACATCTGACGTAGTGTAGCATCGTCGCATTGTCTACGTCAAGTGTCGTACGTTTGGTGTCGTAGTTGTGACGCGCGGCACGTCGCAGGTCGACCGCCGCAGCACACCGTCGCCACACGCCTTGACGTACCTCCCCCCGACGGTGCACAACCGTGGACATGGCAGAAAACAACCGCTTCCGTGAGCTCTTTGCCACCTGCGCCGGCGGGCTCGAGCCGTTGCTGGCAGACGAGCTGTGGCGGCTGCGCGTGCGGATCGTGGGTGAGGAGGCCGGCGGGGTCCGGTTCAGGCCGGTGGACGCCGTCGGAACGGCGGTTGAGACGGCGAATCGCGAGCTGCGGACCGCCTCGCGCGTTTTGTTGCCGGTCGCGCGTGGGAAGGTCGGCACGCCGCAGGATCTCTACGCGCTGGCAAAGGGCGTTCGGTGGGCGGCCATGATCCCGCCTGAGGCGACCATTGCGGTGAGCGCGTTCACCCGTGACGCTCGGTTGAAAGACAGCCGGCATATCGCGCTTACGGCAAAAGACGCGGTGGTGGACGCGCAGCGTGCCGCGCGCGGCAGGCGGTCAAACGTGGACCGTCGGAACGCGAACATGCCGATCGTGGTCCACGTGGCGGACGGCGTTGCTGAGATCTCGCTTGACACCAGCGGCAGGCCGCTTCATGAGCGCGGGTACCGGAAGGCGTCAGGAGCCGCGCCACTGCGGGAGACGCTCGGCGCGGGACTGATTCTGCGCTCAGGCTGGGACGGAACCGCACCGCTGGTGGATCCGTTCTGCGGCTCCGGGACCATCGCGATAGAGGCCGCGCTGATAGCATCCGGCCGCGGGCCGGGCACGCTGGGCCGCCGTTTTGCGTACCAGCGGTGGCCGCACGAAGTGCTTGGTGGCAAGGGAGACGAAACCGGCACCGCCGCCACGTCCACAGCGGCGGCCCGGCCGATCATCCATGCAAGCGACATCGACCCTGATCTGGTGAGAATTGCCCAGGCCAACGCTGAGGCGGCCGGGGTCGGCGGGTGGATAGCGTTTACCGTCCGCGACGCCAGGGAAGCTGCGCCGCCGGCAGCCGGCTCAGGTGGGGTGATTGTCACCAACCCGCCATACGGGAAGCGTCTGGTGGATGCCGAGGACTACGGAGAGACGGAGCTGGGTGATCTCTACGAAGCGTTTGGAGAGCAGCTGAAGGCGCAGTGGACCGGTTGGAGCGCGTGGATTCTCAGTGCGAACACGGCTGCGCTCAAGCGCATCCGGTTACGGCCGGCGTCAAAGACGCCGCTCTACAACGGCGCGCTCGAGTGCCGCCTCTACGAGTACCGGCTGTATTAGCCAAAGACTGCTGCGGAAATTGTGGAAACGCCTGCGCGGCTGTCATAGCGCCGACCGGCGGCCGGTGCTACACTCCACATCATGTGCAACCAGACGCTGATTCGGCTGTCACCGCGGGCGCGCTGGGCGGTGCTATCCGTCGCGCTGCTGCCGGCGCTCATTGGCTGCTGGATTGTCCCGCCGAACGTCGATCCCTTTGACGCAACGCGTGATCTCAGCGGCGAGGTACCGGTGTTCCCCGGAGCCGAAGGGTTCGGCACGGCAACCGTCGCCGGCTCGTTACGCGAGGCGCTTGAGGACGCATCCGGGCCACGCACGGTGATCTTCGAGGTAGGAGGCGTGATCGATCTGTCCGCGGACATCCACATACGCGCGCCGTACGTGACGGTGGCAGGGCAAACCGCCCCGGATCCGGGGATCACGCTCATTGGCGCCGGGATTGTGGTGAGCACGCACGATGTGTTGATCCAGCACCTGCGGATGCGGCCGGGTGATCGTCCTGAAGGCACCGATCCGTGGGAGAGCGGCACTCCCGCTTCGCCACACCACCATCGCACGCCCCGCGTCATCTCGGAGTTGATTGTCGCTCCGGACTTGATCTCAACAGGATACAGCTCTCCGGCTTCGTCAATAAGGAGGTCGACCTCGTGGCCCGTTCTGTCTCGCCAGAAGAACACTGGTGGCGATCTCCGATGATGATGGTATGTCTTTGCTACCTCGCTCACCACGTAGGTCTCAAAGATGGGTCCCCTGAGCGGGTGGTCAACCAGCTGATCGGTTGTCCGTATGCCGAGTAGGTGACACAGCAGTCCGGTGTCATAGAAGTACAGTTTGGGGCTCCTGGTGATCCGCTTGTTGAAGTTGCGGTGGTGCGGTTGGAGGAGGAACAGCACGAAGCTGGTCCGCAAGACGGAGATCCATCGTCGAGCGGTATCCACCGAGACGCCGGCGTTTGTCGCAAGGCTCGAGTAGCTGAGGATCTGACCGCTTCTTCCCGCGGCGAGCGATAGGAACCGCTCGAACCGCTCAAGTTCCCCGATGTTTGTCAGCGTGCGCACATCGCGCTCTACATAGGTGCGGACGTAGTCCGGATACCAGATCTCCGGCGGGATTCCTCTGTCGTGGATTCTGGGGTAGAGACCGCTCCTGATCGTCTCCCAGACCGGCCGTGACGACTGCCGATTGTCGAATAGTGACGCGGGACCGGTCGGTTCTTGCGAGCTCTGCCGTTCGAGCTCGCGACGCGTAAATGGGAGCAGGTGGAGTACCGCCGCGCGTCCGGCCAGACTTTGTGACACCGACTCCATCAGAAGGGAGTTCTGTGAGCCGGTCAGGATGTACTGCGCTGTTGTCTTCCGTAGATCGACTGCGGTTTGCAGATAGGAGAAGAGATCAGGCACTCGTTGTGCTTCATCGATGATGAGCGGGGGAGGGTAGCGGCTTAGAAAACCGCGAGGATCCTCACGGGCAAACGCGCGAAGCTCGCGTTCCTCGAGAGAGACATAGGCGTACTGTGGAAACGTCGCGCGAACGAGTGTCGTTTTTCCGGACTGTCTGGGCCCCGTGAGAGTCACGATGGGGTAGTACCCGGCATCTCTCAGGAGATAGCGGGAGAGCGTGCGGTCAACCATGGTGTGGCGAATTTACGATCAAATCGTAAATTCGCCAACCTCCGCATGCTCGAGTCCTAGAACGCCACCGTGGCCAGGATCAGAAAGAGTGGAATCAGGACCAGCGACGCGGCGTAGGTGAAGAGCATTGCGCCACCGGCGAACCGGACCTGCTCCTCCGTCCCGTACGCCCGGGTGATCACCATGATGTTGGTTGCCGGAGGAACCACCGCCTCCAGGACAAAGGCGAGCTTTATTGCTGAGGCGATCTCCGGTTGGACGCCCTCCAACGGGATCAGCGCGAGGATTCCGAGCACCGCCGCCGGGTAGATCAACATCTTCACCAGAATGAGACCGCCATACTCACGCCGGTACCGGAAGCTTCCCTCCGGGAGCGCGGCGAGGATTCCCCCCAACAGCACCATCACTGCGTCGAGCGCAACGTAGCTCGACCATCGAAACGGCGCGGTGACCCATGCCGGGAGAGTGCCGTAGATCCCGGTCACGGCAACTACCAGTCCCAGTAGGATGCCGACCACCGGTGGGTTAACGGTGAGCTTGGGCCGACCGGAGCCGGCGGCTCCCTGGAGGATCCAGACGGCGATGGTGAAAAACGACAGGATAAACGCCATGACGTAGAACGCCATGTAGACGTTCACCGCGGGCGGCGCCAGCGCCGCCAGGATGGGGAGCGGGATGTAGCCTGCGTTGTGCATGGCGAAGAGAATCATCAGCTCGCGGGGGCTGTCTGTCTCCAACAGCTTCACCCGGTTGATCAGCGCTTTTGCGAGCGCGAACTGGACTCCCATGAAGACCAGAAAGGCGCCAAAGAAGATCAGCATCCAGTGCCAGCCAACTTCGAGCCCGTCCGCCCAGCCGCTGGGGATCAGGTGGACAAAGTACAGCGGGAAGATGACGTTGAGCATGAGGAACACGAACGGCTTGAGCAGATGCCGCTCGAGCCATTCGATCTTGAAGACTGCGAACCCGATTGCGGTCAGCAGAAAGAGCCGCCCAACCGGGATGAGAATGTCCAGAATCACCCCGGCACGCTACGCGGAACCGGGGCGTGCGTCAAGGAACCGGGCGATTGTGATAGACTGCTTCCATGCAATTCCAACAACTCGTCACCAAGAATCGAAGCTATCGCCGCTTTGACGGCAATCACGCCATTGATGTGGCTACGCTACACGATCTCGTTGATCTCGCCCGCCACGCGCCGTCGGCAATGAACCGGCAGCCGCTCAAGTACATCCTCTCTTCGGGCGCAGAGACCAACGCTCGCATCTTTGAGACGCTGGCGTGGGCCGGATCGCTCAAGGATTGGCCGGGCCCTGAGGAGCACGAGCGACCCACTGCCTACATCGTCATGTTGGTGGATACGGAGCTCAACCCAGACGCCGCGAATGATGTGGGAATCGCTGCCCAGACCATTCTACTGGGCGCCGTAGAGCGCGGGCTTGGTGGTTGCATGCTGGGCGCTATCAAGCGGCCTGCGCTCAAGGCCGCGCTGGCGATCCCGGAGACGCTTCGGATTGGTCTGGTGATCGCGCTGGGCACGCCGGTCGAGCGCGTGGTTCTGGAGGACGCGCAGTTCGGCGCATCGGTGACCTACTACCGCGAGCCCGACGGCACGCACCACGTCCCCAAGCGGACGTTGGGAGAGATCGTACTGGGCGAGTTGACCGAGTAGCCGGCCGGCGGTTGGAGGAAGAACCATGAGAGCGCGTGAGGTTGTGCAATCGGTAGTGAGTTTCTCCGGAGTGTCACGGCCCCGCATCGCTGGGAGCATCTGGCCGGGATCCGTGAGCAGCACCCGGACGCGTTTCTTCTGGCCAACGGCACGTCGATCTACGAGCGGTTGCATTTTCTTCGTGGGTTGGAGAACACATGGACGGACATCTATGATGCGCCGGACCAGCTCGCAGGGCTCATCGACGTCCTGGCCGACATGAGCATTGCGGCCGTTGAGCGGTTCGCTGGATTCGGCGCGGACGGCTACATCTTCTGTGACGACTGGGGGCCGCAGCACGGCCTGATGGTCGCCCCCGACTCGTGGCGAGCGCTCTGGAAGCCGCGGTACGAGCGGGTCTTTCGTGCGGTGCACGAGCACGGCATGGTGACCTTCATGCACAGCTGCGGAGACATCACGTCGATCCTGGACGATCTCATTGAGATTGGCCTGGATGTGGTGCATATGGACCAGCAGGAGAACATGGGTCTGGATCTGTTGCATGAGCGGTTCAGCGGCCGCATCACCTTCTTCTCGCCGGTGGACATCCAGAACACCATGGTCAACGGCTCTGAGGACGATATCCGTACCTACTGCCGGCGCATGGTGGAACTGCTGGGTACGGACCGCGGGGGCTTCATTCCTCGCTGGTACCAGGATCCGGAGGGGGCCGGTCACACGCGCGAACGAGTCGAGCTGATGTGCCGGACCTTCCTCCAGCTCAGCCGCGAGCACTACGGCGCCTGAGCAACCGGGAGGCCCGGGCGGCGCCCAGGCCTCCGCCCGGCGACGGATTCACCACCGTTTGCCCAACGGAACCTCACCCAGCAACTCGCTGATCCGGACCGGCTGATTGCGCTGGATGCTGGTGTAGGCGGCAATTCCCACCATGACGGAGTAGGCGCCGTCCACCTGGTTTGCCCGGCGCCGTAGTGGATCAGGCCGATCACCGGGCGAGAATATGTCCGCAAGCAGCATGGGGTCCCCGCCGCCGTGGCCGCCGCTACCCATCTCCACCTCTACCGTCCGCGGTCGCTGGAACTCCGGGATCAGCGTGGTGCCTACCTTGCCGCGTTCAAGCTCTCCCGGAACCGTTCCGTCCCCATTGACGTAGGTGTTCTCGCTTGCAACGTGCTCAATCCGCCCGGTGGTCCCGTTGAACGCAATTCGGTATCCCTCAACCGGGGAGTATGCGTGGAGCATGTAGGAGAGAATCGCTCCTCTTTTGTACTTCACGGTTACCCCCATGGTGTCCCAGATGTCGATCTCCTCGCTGAACACGCACCGGTCTCTGAAGTATCCGTCATGCGACTCGTGATCAAGGTAGAGGCTCTTGAGTCCCTCGTTTCCTCTCAGGTCCAGGAAGAAGGGACACTTCGCGGATACTGGACACTCCAGGCATCGTTCCGCGTGTGAGGAGAGCCCTAACTGCTCGGCTCGCTCGGGGGTATAGTAGCGTTTGGTGCCAAAGGCGAACACCTCATCAGGTACGTCGTCAATCCACCAGTTGACCAGGTCAAAGTGGTGCGTGGCCTTGTGTACCAGAAGCGATCCCGAATTATCCAGCGTGCGGTGCCACCGCCTGAAGTAGTCCGCGCCGTGACGGGTGTCCAACGTCCACGCGAAGTCTACGCTGAGCACGTCGCCAATCTGACGCT
>CAYTGY010000190.1:0-6670 GCA_964437265.1 uncultured Spirochaetaceae bacterium
CCTCCTGTTGGGCGTGGATCAGGTCCGTCTTGGCAAAGACGGAGCACCGCGACGCAATCTTGGGACGACTTCCCACGTTCGCAGAGGCGTGATGGGCCAGTTCCGCGGCGTTGCTGAGGCCCAACCTCCGTGCCTGCTGGTCCAGGAATCCACCGGTTCCCGCGGCACAACTCGAGTTTCCGCGCGAGCTGCGATAGTTGCCGGCTGGATCGAACTGGATGAACGCAAACCGCTCACCGCCCACAACCAGCAGGTGGTCGTGCTGGGCGGATAGTACGCTTCGTGCCGACACATGGGCGGTGAGCCAGTCCACCCGATGCCGGGCGACAAACGCCGGCGGCGAGCTTTCCGTGGCTGCCGTGGTCCCAACGGCCGTGAGGTCCCACTCAGACAGCAACTCGGTAAGGACGTCGGCAATCCGCCCGCCATGCTCGCGATACGCCGAGCGGACAATAGCACGCTGCTGGTCCACCTCTACCAACGCCACCGAGACTGAACCGATATCCGCGGAAAGGATAGTTGTGCCTGACATTACCAGTAGTATAGCGCAGCCGTCACGTTGAGCAACAGCCTACGATCACCTCGAGCGCGCGGATTGACCCGCTCCGCCAACACGCGTGGACCAGCATATCCCGGAGGTGTTCGGTCAACCGCGGCGACCTGCACTTGGATATCCGCCACCTGTAGGCTACACTCCCGGCCTATGCTCACTGTTGGACTCATTGGAGTTGGAGGGTACGGGGCTACCCATCGTCGAGCTCTAGCACAGCTTCGCCGGAGCAACCGGTTCGCGCTGAAAGCCGCGGTCATCCATGACCCGGTGTTGCTCGCGGCTCCTGAGCGGGAGCTCAGAAGCGAGGGCGTCCGGATCTATCGGACCCCGGAAGAGATGTTTTCTCACGAACAGGGCCGGATGGATCTTGTGGTGGTGGCGACGGGGATTCCGTTGCACAAGTCACACACGGTGGCGGCACTTGAGGCCGGCTACGACGTGCTGTGCGAAAAGCCGGTTGCCGGCACCATGGATGAGGTCTGCGCCATGCAGAACGCCCGGAAGCGAAGCGGAAAGCGTGTCTGCGTGGGCTTCCAGCGCATCCACGAGCCGCGGATCCAAGAGCTCAAGCGCCGTATTCTTGCCAACGAGTTTGGAGCACTTCTGCGTGGGAGATCGATGATCCTCTGGCCGCGCACCACCGCGTACTATGAGCGCAACGGCTGGGCCGGGCGCCTTCACGCGGATGGGGCGACGGTCTACGACTCGCCCGTGCAGAACGCGTGCAGCCACTATCTCTTCGCCCTTCTGTACCTGGCCGGCCGTGACGGCCACGACTGCGTGACTCCCAGATCAGTGTACGCTGAGCACTATCGCGCGCACGCGATTGACAGCGCGGACACACAATTCATCCGCGTCACCACTGAAGATGACGCAGAGCTATCCATCACCGCAACACACGCGTGCCCGCTCCAGATGGATCCGGTCTGTCACCTGGAGTTCGAGCGCGCATTGGTGAGTTGGCGGGGGACCGGCCCAGTCTGCATCGAACATCGGGAGAACGGCCGCCGGCTGGAGCTCCTTCACGGGGTGGGCGACTCCATCATAGAGCTCTACCTGGACCTGGAGGCTGCGCTCCGCGACGGGCGCGCGCCCAAGACCAACCTTGACAACGCTGCCGTGCACTCATGGTGCGTAGAACGCGCATTTGCCGAGTACGGGATTGCGGACGTACCGTCCGACATGATCAAGGGTGAACCGTCCGCCCCGGCGATAGCCGGTATTGCGGAAGCCGCGACCCAGACATTCATCACGGGCCGCGGCTTCGCAGAGGTGGGGCTCAGTTGGAGTAGCGCGGGGCTCGAATAGTACCGTCTGCATCCGCACAGCGCATCAGGTAGACCAGTGACGGTCCGTCTTTGCCACCGGATGCATTGAGTGCATCCAGGAACCGCGCACGCGCGAGCGAGACCTCACCCCGCTTGAACGCCTCAACGCCACTATCATAGGCATCAAGCGTGTCGTACTGCGCTTGGGAGAGCTTGTCATCGCTGCGCGCAACCAGCTCGTACAGCGTCACCATTCCTCCACCGGGCAGTTTGCTGTGGTTCATGGCCGGGAAGTCCAGGGTATCCAGCTCACGGGCACGAACCGCGTCACCGGCGCGCTCCTTGGTGGCTTCACTGATCACAATCTGCACACCGTACCTGCGAGACAGCGTCTCCAGTCGCGCCCCAAGGTTGATATGATCTCCCATGGGTGTGTATTGGATGTTGTCCGGTGGTCCGAAGTTTCCAATGATCACGTTTCCGGTGTGAATCCCAACGGTCACCGTAGCCCGGGGCTTCAGCGTTGTGGTCCGCAGCTGCTCCTGCATGGCCAGTGCCGCCAGACACGCCTGGCGCGCGTGATCGTTGGGGTTTGCCGGCGTTCCCCAGAGCGCCATGAGCTCGTCACCAATCATCTTGTCCAGAAAACCGCCATGGTCCAGGATGATGCGCGATTGCTCGGTGAAGTACTGGTTCAGGAACGTCACCGTCTCATCCGGCGACAGCGACTGAGCCAGATGGGTGAAACCGACCATGTCCGCAAAGAGGACGGTGATCTCACGCTCCTCTCCGTTCATCTTGAGCAACGATGGATTGCGGAGTAGTTTCTCCAACCGGTCCTCACTCAACCGCCGCGAAAACAACTCTCGAATAAGTTTGTCTGTTCCGTCTGCCGTTTGCATCTTGAGTTCCTCCTCGAGCGCACCCCGCAGGTGTGCCCGCGCGTCATGAAGACGCTTACGTACCGTCGATGGGTTTATCTCAAGAAAGCACGCAACGTCGGCAGGGGTATGACCGTTGATGAAGCAGAGCTCTGCCGCTTGGCGCTGCGCAGGCGGTAACGCATCTACCAGCTCAGCCACCCGAGACAGGAGCAGCGCCTCCTGGACCTGCTCGTCTGGGGTGGCGTAGCGATTGCGCTCGCCACGAGCAACGCTCACGCCTTCAACGTCAGCAACTGCGGTGTCTCGCTTTCTCCGCGAGATCCGGTCACAGTGCTTGTAGACGATGCGGCGTAGCCATCCCGGGAATGCGGCGGGCTGCCGGAGATCGCGGAGGGCCCTGAAGGCGTTCAAGAACGCCTCCTGCACCGCGTCTTCAGCCAGATGGTAGTCCCGCAGAATGGAGTGCGCGTACCCCACCGACAGCCGGTAGTAGCGACGGACAAGCGCGTCAAACGCGCGTTTGTGCCCCATCGCCGCCCGGATCACCAGCGGCACGTACTCATCCTGGTTCTCACACCACCCACTCACTCACATCCCCCTGGTGCCGTCCCCGAGACCGGCCGCCGTCTGCCCGACAGTATTGCTTTCTTGCAGATGTACGTATAGACCCATCCGTGCGCGAGACCGTTACCCTGCGTCGCGCGTTTGTCCGGTAGAGACTGCTGCGGAAATTGTGGAAACAGTCACGAGCGGCGCTTGAGGAGGCCAAGGCCAAGTCCCAAGAGAACGAGTGCTCCACTCGCCCACGGAAACCAGTCTCCGGTTCGGGTGTAGAACGTTTCCCCGCGCCTGACAACCGGCACATCAACCGTCAGCCAGGCGGGCTCATAGAATGGCGCAGACGGTGTGTGAATCCGCCCCCGGGCGGTGATGTACGTGGTGAACCCTGAGCAGGTCGCCCTGACCATGGGCCTCCGGTTCTCAACGGCGCGAAAGAGCGCGTGGGCGGCGTGCTGCATTCCCTCAACCGGCGTGAGCGCCCAGTAGTCGTTGCTGATGTTCACAATGAGGTCCGCGTCCCGTCGCACAAACCGGCGGACGTCATCCGGGAAGATGTCCTCAAAACAGATTGGCGTGAAGAACCGCGCCTTGGGGTGCTGGAAGATCACCTGCCGCTCGCCCTGTTTCCAGTTGGAGGTGTCGAACTGGTCCAGCAACTCGGTAAGCTGCGGATACTGCTCCTGAAACGGGAAGTGCTCGGTGAACGGCACCAGATGCATTTTGTGATAGATCTCCTCAATGGCGCCGTCCGGAGAGAAGAACGCGGAGGAGTTGAAGTTGCGCCGCTCGCGTTCACCCCCGGGGTCCTGCTGGTACATGTGGTCCTGGGTTCCGGTGACCAGCCAGGTCCCCAGTGCGGCCTGGTATTCAATCAGGGTGGTCACCCGGTCTGCGCTCGCATGCCGCGATTCCGGACGGTCCAGCCAGTATCTGATATCTGACTTGAAGCCTCCCTCCGGCCACACCACCAGATCCACGCCGCCCGGCCCCTGTTCCGCTGAGTGCCGGATTGCCGTGTCGGTCAGCTCCATCAGCGAAGAGAAGCTCAGGTCGTAGTCGTGTTTGCGCGGGTCCGTGTTTTGCTGCACCAGTACTATACGCATTGGCGCGGCGGTCCGCGTCTCCGGCGGCAGGAGCCGCAGCACGCCGTAGCCAAGCACCAGCACCATGACCACGGTGGTGACCACGCCAGGGAGCCGCAGCGCGGCCCACCGGCGGCGGTAACCACCGCCTGCCGGATGACGCGGCTGGGCGCCCGGTGTCCACGCGATTGCGGCGTTGACCAGAACCACGACGAACGAGACGCCCCAAACCCCGGTGAGATCGGCAATCTGGATGATTGGCGTGACTCGGTACTGGCTGACCCCCATGAGGCCCCACGGGTAGCCGATGAATCCAATTGATCGCAGGTGCTCGAACACCACCCAGAACGCGGCAGCGGTGATGAATCCCCATCTTCCCGCGTGCTTCACCGCCGCCACGTAAGGGAACGCCCACAGAACATAGAAGAGCACGGAGATCCCAACGGAAAAGGCGAGCGAGATGTAGCTGTAGGTGGAGTGCCAGTAGTTGAGAAGCAGCGACCCAACGGCGCCAAAGACAACAACGTAGAATGCGGCCTTGCTCAACGGCGCCGCACGGATTGCAAGAAGGAGCGGAACCAGGCAGATCCACGCCGGAATTGGCGCCCCCTCAAGACGCGCAAACGATGGGAACGAGAGAGCGTAGAGGATGGCCGATGCAACCGCGAGCAAAAACCCCCAACGCTCAGTGTAGCGCCAGAGCAGCGCACCCCAGGCGTCGGGCTCCATCCGGTCCCGCGGCGCGCGGGCCACAACCGTCAATCGACCCCGGACATAGAGGCCCAGATTGATGAGAAGCAGCGGCAGGTACCGGATGGCGGCCCGGAGTTGCTCAGTGCTGGTGTCCTCCGCAAGGCTGATCTGCCCGCGTTCCGCGATGAACCGCTGCACATAGTCCATGTCAGCATTCCGGGCGTAGAAGAGCGCGAACAGGAACATTGCCAGGCCGGCCACGAGCAACACCTCAACGAGCACGGCGGTCCGCCGAACGACCCGCTCCGGCAACGGCGATCCAAGAAGTATCACCATTGCCAACAGAACCTGACCGGCGATCCACGCGATGAAGAGATACGTGGCCGCCTCCACACCTCCGGTCTCTACACGAAGGTCCTTTGCAGGCTCAATCAGTCCCGGTGCGGCCCGCTCCGCGGTGGCCTCTTCGTGGACGGGCTCGGTGCGGATGCCGGAGCCCTCAAGAAACGCGTCCACCGATTGCGACTCATAGCGAAACCGGTACAGCTGCGAGCCGGTCCGGACATCACGGATGATGAGTGAGACACGCGTGGCATCAGAGCCCGGGAACACCATGGGAACCATGAGTTGCTCTATCTCCAGGTCCTTGGCCATCTCCCGGTACTCCTGGTATGACATCCGGCCGTCAAGCGTGACGTCCGGGTTGTCCTGCCGCTCCAGGAAGTAGTTCTCGATGAGATTGTGCGGGATGACCCGGAAGCGCCGTGACCGAGCCGCTATCCGCTGGAGGTGGGCGAACACGGTGTCTACCGCCTCAGGATCGAGATCATAGGTGTACGGGTTGGTAACCAACAGGCTCGGCTTGCGCCTGAACGGCATGGGGCCGCTCAGCGCAAGGAACAACTCCGCGGCCGCGAGGATCAGCAGCGCAGTCGCAATCAACGCGCGCTTCATGCCGCACCATGATAGCGCATACCGCGGGCGTTTCACACCGCAACCGGCGGTCTACTTGGCGCTGACGGTTACCGTGAGGACATCCTCGTAGTCGCCCGCCGGAAGCGCCGCGCTGCCGGAGTAGGAGATACGAAGCTCCTTGGTCAGCCACTGCGGAGCGGTGGTCGCCGCCGAATCAGTGACAAGCGCGCTCCCCCCACTCCATCCGCCCACCGCGGCGCCACCGTAGGTGAGACTGTACTCAAGCGATCCGCCGGCGGTGGTGTGTGCAAAGAACGGCGCCGTGGCCCCGCTCGTGTCCGCCGCAAGGGTTGCACTGGTAAGCGAAACCGTGTAACCGGTTGAAGAGTTACTGCGCTCATGGACGGTAGCAATCAGCCGGTCAGTTACCGTGGTGGTCAGGTCCATAAACTGGATACCCGGCTCCTGATCCGCGTAGATGTCAAGCAGCTCCGCGTTTCTCCCGGTCAGCGTCACTGAGACGTTATCTGCCAAGACATGCGTTGCCGGTGTCGCGTAGTCGCCGGTGTAGAGCTCCACCGTTACGGTGTCCGTGTACTCGCCTGCCGTCTGGAGCTGCGCAGCGGGAATGGATCGGCCGAGTCGACCACCACGCGCCACGCGGGGTCGCCGGCCTGACGGAGCGCAGCCAGTCGTTCGGCGGCCTGTTCGCCG
>CAYTGY010000191.1:0-6637 GCA_964437265.1 uncultured Spirochaetaceae bacterium
GTTCGCCATGACCGCGATGGCCGAGTAGATATTGATCACGATGGAGGTGAGATACACCAGCGCTGCGGAGCCGGGGAGGTCCAGGGCCCGGAACAGCGGCGAGAGCACGCGGCTGATCAGATCAAGTCCGCCGAACCAGTCCAGTAAGAACACCCCGAATGACACGGGGATCATGATTGAGAGCAACCAGACGGCGGTCTTCGCTCCACGTCTTGCGCCGTCCCGCACGGCGGTCAACAGCCGCTGCTTGAGCGGCGGTGGTGCCGAGGAGTCTGAGGAGGACGTGGTGCTCACCCTGCTTCTACCAGATCGTACTCCGCGATGTAATATGGGTGTGAGGGGTCAAAGCTGGTAAGTGGCACGCCGTTCGGTACCCGACCGCCGGCCCTGCATCCACACCCCTGCCTGCCGGTCGCCGAATCGCCCAACTCCGCCCGGAACGTTTCCGCGAGTTGCTGCAGCTCAGCTACAACGGACGGCTCCGCGTCGGCCAGGTTCCTTGTCTCACCAATGTCCTGCGAGAGGTTGTAGAGCTCAAGGGTCTGGACGTCACGCTTGCGGAGGTGCAGCTTCCAGTCCCCGGAACGCACTGCTTCAAGCTGAGTCATCCAGTAGTAGGCAAAGCTGGTTCGCGGCGAGGGCGAGCCCGGATTGACCATCAACGACCGGATGTCGCAGCCGTCGATTGCGTTCCCGCCGGCCACGTCCACGCCGGCCAGCGCGGAGAGGGTGGGCATCAGGTCGATCGCCGAGGCGATGCCGTCGCAGGTCGCTCCGGCCGGGACCTGACCCGGCCACCGGACGATCAGCGGTACGCGCTGGCCACCTTCCCACGTGGTACCCTTGGTACCGCGCAAGGGTCCGTTCGACGGGCCGAAGTCGTTGCGGCTGCCGTTGTCTGAGGTGAAGAGAAGCAGCGTCCGGTCGTCGATCCCCTCCCGACGCAGCTCCTCCATGATAACGCCGGTCGCCCAATCTATGGCGGCAACCGCCCCGCCATAGCGATCATTGCGGCTCTCCTGCAAGAACCGCTCCGCAACGTAGTGCGGAAGATGGACGTGCATGTGTGCCAGGTACAGGAAGAAGGGGCCGTCCCGGTGCTCACGGATAAAGCGCGTGCACTGCTCCGCGTAGCGGAATGTCACCGACCGCTGGTCGAACTGCTCCTCGACCACGTCCTCATTGACCAGCAACGGCAGCGGCGGCCACTGTTTCTCCTCCGGCCGTCCTTCAAAGCGACACATGTCGTTGCTGTACGGGATGCCATAGTACTCATCGAATCCGTGACGGGTAGGCAGAAACTCAGGCTGGTCGCCACAGTGCCACTTGCCCACCAACTTGGTGGCGTAGCCCTGCCCCTTGAGCGCTTCAGCGACCGTTCGCTCGTCAGCACTCAATCCAACCGGCTGACCGGGAAAGAGCACCGCCCGGCCCTCAAACTCCCCAAACCCAATACGGGGTGGGTAGCAGCCGGTCATCATGGCGCCACGCGAGGGCGAGCATACCGGAGAGGCCATGTAGAAGTTGGTGAACCGCACGCCCTCGGCTGCCATGCGATTTAGGTTGGGTGTCCGGTGCAGCTCATGACCGTAACAGCCAAGATCACCCCAGCCTAGGTCGTCACAGTTGATGAGAATGATGTTTGGCGCGTGCCGCGCCCCGTCTTGACTCATTGTCGCAAAACCCTCCAGTACTCTTCAGCCGGAGCTCTTGACCTGCACAGATCAATGATGCTACGGCCCAACGGCAGGAGCTCCGGCGTTGAGAACTGCTCCAACTCGGCCAGGAAGAACTCGTACAGAATCTTCGCTCCCGCGTCGTAGCCTTCCGGTCCCACCTCCAGCTGTTCGTGGACCTTCAGCATGCCGCGCGGCATAGTCTGTCCGTTGACCTTCAGCGAGTCAAGGGTATAGCCCAGAAGCGGACACCGCGCGGCGGCGAGTTGCTCGTTCCGAAACCGCACGCTCCCGCGCCGCGCAATGTACTCACGGGCGATCCACTCCGGCTTGAAGCCGACCTTGTAGGCGCCGATGTACTGGTTGGGGATCAGAACGTATCTGGTCCCGGGGGTGTTCTGAATGAGGTCCAGCAGGAGGTTCGCCTGACGGACCTTGGTCCCGGTGGCGAATGGCCAGTAGGAGCCGACGCCCTCACTGGACAGCCCCTCGGTGGTCACAATACTCGGGTTCGAGTGACCACGTGGCGCAACCAACCGCCACAGCCAGGCGAGTGCAGGCGGCAAGATGTGGAGCATGCCCATGATGCCATAGTTGGGGTTCTCCCGAGTACACGGTGGTGTGCGGACCCCAAAGCTGCGAACATCGACCTGAACCGGGCCATCCACGGTCCCTTCCACAAAATGCCGGGGCATGATCACACGCGGATTGGGACACGGCTTCTCCGGCGTGTCCATGATGTGTTCCCACAGCAGAATAGTGGAGCCGGGTTTGGCGTCTATGTTGAGGAAGATAAGCGGTTGCGGCGGGGAGATGCACAGCTTCTCCAGATACGGCTCCTTGCCGTACTCCGTCAGGTGATCTACACGCAAGAACCAACCGGCCTCCGCATCTTCCACCACCAACCGATTGGTCTCCCGGTGCATATGCCCGTGATCCGGGAGCCGCTCGTGAAGGTCCGGACTCGCGAGGGCCATGTCGTCGGTGATGGGGTGCAGGTCACAGGTGTCAAGCAGCTCAATGAAGAACCGCTCGTTGGTAACCGTGTTCTCTCCCAGTAGAATGCGGCCGTCCGGCTCACGCTGGATTGCCTGTGTCATCTCGCTCTTGCCGCCACCGGAGGCGCCCTCATGCATGATGACAAACTCGTTGTCATACGGGGTGATGAGCCGCACGGCGGAGCTGTGAAGCGTTGTCCAGCCCTCTTCTTCGCCTTTGGTGATGAGGATCCCGTAGACGCCCTTCTTGGCACTGGGCCCGGGATAGAGGTTGTAGGAAAAGAGCTCGTGCATCCCCGGAAGCCGGTTGTGGATGACCACCTGCCGTCCGTCAAAGTGCGTGTGGCGAAACGGCGGGGCCAGGAAGATCACCGCCTCAGGTTTGAACCCCTTGGGGATGTCGTCTTTGCGAATGAAGCCCTGAAGGTCCGCCAATCCGGCCACAAAGAAGCCGGCGTTGTCCGGGGCGATCAGCACAGTGGGATAGCCACGCTCTTTGTCACCGCTTCTAAACGGCAAGACAATGAGCCGCTCCTGGGACGCAAGCCAATCAAAGGTCTCCTCGCGCACCGGCGCAAACTGGCCACCGAACCGATCCGCATAGCGCGTCTTGTCCGTTGGGAGGTCATCCGCAATCACCATCGCTTCCGGGTCCCGTCGCCGCATGTACGGATCCGGGTAGTTTACCGCAGCTCCGTTCTTGCACCGGGCAACCGTTGCCTCAACAACTCGGCCCGTGCCGGGCACCTCATAGGCTACCTCCGCCATCTCCGTGGCGGGATCCAGGAAGGCCAGCTCGAGCAGATGCGCGCGGCTCTCCGGAAGGATGATCTCCGGCCCGGTCAACACCCGTGCGAGATCTGGGGTTAGGTCAAACACATCCATTGGGCTCATAGCTACTCCATCGCCAACCGATCACAGCCGAGTTGTGCATAGATATGCGGCTGGATTGCATAAGAATCGTAGAACCCTAGTATGCCGGAAAAGAGAACATGTGTTAAGGGGGCTGCGTGCCTCGGAGCCGAGACGATCGCTTGACAGCGAATCGATAACCCATTATATATAATTTAGTCTATATATAGGGGATTGCAATGAGACGACTGCTCATCATCGGAGGCGTCGCGGCTGGAGCGACCGCCGCAGCGCGCGCACGAAGACTCGACAACGACATAGAGATAACGCTGCTCGAGGCAGGTGGTGACGTTTCGTTTGCGAATTGCGGGCTCCCGTACTTCATTAGCGGTGATATTGCCTACCGATCCTCGCTGATTCTCGCAAGCCCGGAGACATTCCAAGAGCAATACCGCGTTGACGTGCACACCAGTACCGAGGCCGTTCGGATAGACAGAGAAGCAAAGATCGTGCACGCACGCAACCTACGCACCGGAGAAGAACACCAGTTTGGCTATGACTCGCTCATCCTCGCCCAAGGAGGCAAGCCGGTGGTTCCGCCGATCGCCGGCGCACGGAGCTCTCATGTCTTCCAACTCTGGACGCTGGATGACATGGATCGGATTGACGGCTACATTCGCGATCACGAGCCGCAGAGCGCCGTTGTGGTGGGCGGTGGGTTTATCGGCCTGGAGATGGTAGAAGCCCTGGTCAAGCGGGGCATAACGGTCCATCTGGTGGAGATGGCTGAGCATGTCATGCCGAATCTGGAGGGGGAGCTCGCAGGATTCCTCACGAAGGAGCTCCAGGACTACGGCGTGACGTTGCATGTTGGTCGGGCGCTTACCTCAGTGGAGCCGGCGTCCGTGACGCTGGATGACGGATCCTCCATAGACGCGCAGATGGTGCTGCTCTCCGTGGGCGTCAAACCTACGCTCGCGCTCGCCCGGGATGCCGGTCTGGAGATTGGGCCGGCAGGCGGCCTGCGCGTGGACGCGAGGCTACGAACCAGCGACCCGAGCATCTATGCCGCCGGGGACATGGTGGAGATTGAGCATACCGTCCTGGGGCGCACGCTGCGGATTCCGCTGGCCGGACCGGCCAACCGCCAGGGGCGATTGGCGGCGGAGAACGCCCTGGGCGGACACCGCGACTACCGCGGAGCGTTGGGGACATCGGTGGTGAAGCTCTTTGAGGCGGTCGCAGGGTCCACGGGGATGAGCCTGAAGATGGCGCGTCAGGCAGGGATGGACGCCGACGCTGTGGTTGTCCACAAGACCAGCCATACCGCCTACTATCCGGGGGCGGAGAAAGTGAGCCTGATGGTAGTCTACGAGCGTGAGACCGGTCGGGTGCTGGGAGCACAGGCCGCCGGCCGCGTGGGCGTAGACAAGCGGCTGGATGTGATCGCCACCGCGATCGCGGGGCACCTCACGCTCAACGATCTCTCGGGGCTGGACCTGGCATACGCTCCGCCGTTCAACAGCCCAAACGGGCCGGTCAACATGGCCGCGTTCACCGCGGAGAATCATCGCAACGGGTTTAGCCCGGCAGTGCTTGCCCAAGATTTCGAGTCGTTCGTCCTGGAGCACGAGCCGATAGCGCTGGACCTTCGAGATCCCATCTCGTTCGGCAAGGCATCGCTTGCCGGCAGCAGCAATGTCAGCCAAGGGATCCTGCGAGACAATCTGGAGCGGATTCCCCACGACCAAGCGATTGTCCTCATCAGCGAAGACGGTCAGAAGGGTCACGTTGCACTACGGATGCTGGTGGGCGCCGGATTTTCGCAGGTCTACAATCTGAGCGGCGGTTACATCTCGCTGGAGCGCCATGCGCGAGCGGTCGGCTTTCAGCATCTCGAGGTTGGGCTGCTCCCGGTGGAACGAAAGTCGGTGGAGCGCGGCCCGCAGTCGGAGATCGATGGTCCGGATACCGCGGAGAACCAGGGAGTGGACTCCGAGGGGCCGCTCGTTGTGGACGTGCGGACGCCGATGGAGTTCGCAATGGGCGCGTATCCTGGAGCTATCAACGTTTCTCTGGACGATCTGCCGTCGGAGGCGGACAGGTTTGGAGATAGCGACCGCGAGATAGTGGTGTATTGCGCCTCAGGCGCGCGCTCCGCGTATGCGCAACGGATACTCTCACAGATGGGTTACACGAATGTTCGAAACGCGGGAGGCCTGCACGACATCATGGCTGCGGGGGTATAGACGCCGGCGGTAGGGAGCTACAGCGCGGCGCGAAGTTTCCGGACTTGCTCCCGAAGCACGCGCACTTCCTCACGCAATGTGCCGCGGTCGAGCTCGATCATCTGCAGCACATGCGACTTGACGCGCTCGAGTGACTCAGCCAGTTGCTGGATCTCCCCGACACTCTCCGGATATGCGGCGCGGTACAACATCTCCAACGGCTCTATGGTGCGCTGCAGCGCCAGAATCTCCTGGGCTATTCGCTGTTCCGCGCGCAGCTCAGCGTGCACGTTCCGCACGCCGGCCGGCTCCGCTTCCTGTCGCTCCAGATGCGCAAGGTATGCACGAAACTGATCTCGTTGACGAAGCAGCGCGTCGCGGAGCTGCCGGACTATGGCTATCCGCTCCGCAAGCTCTTGGGTGGAGAGGCGCGGCGGTGCCGCCATGACGGGATCCGGAGACACGCTAACCGGCAATGTTCACTCCTCGCGTAGGTCCGCCTTGCACCTGCGCCTTGTTCATGATCTGTGCCCAAGCGTTGCGAAGCTCAACAAGGTGATTGCAGACGTGGCGAATAGGCTCTGGTTCCTTCTGGACGTTTGCCTCAATCAGCTGCTCGCTGAAGTAGCGGTACAACCGGAACAGATTCGTGGCTATGTCTCCCCCGTTCTCAAAGTCAAGCGAGACCATCAACTCAGTCAAAATGTCCTGTGCCTTCAGAATCGCATTGTTGACCAGGTCAAGCTGTCGCGTTTGGCTGTCCATGAGGTCGGTAGCCCGCTCCAGTTGCTTGATCGCTTCGTCTACCTTGCCCTCTTCGAACAGCACTTCGCCATACTGGTGACGGGCGGTGTAGTCGTTCGGGTAGCGTTTGACCATGTCG
>CAYTGY010000192.1:0-6610 GCA_964437265.1 uncultured Spirochaetaceae bacterium
ACGCACGGCAAATCCTCCATCGGCATCTACTATACTACAAGGTACTCAATAAAACAAGGTACCTTGTACAATGTGACGCGCGTGAAGAGACGTGCGGCCGGCTACGACGGAATCATCCCTCGCCGATCCCCGCCACCCGATTCTAGTGCCGCGCAGGCGTCAGTCAGGGCGTCCACGACTCCGCTTTGGACTTCGCGAAGCTTTGCTCGTCCGGTCTCATAGCGCCGCCTGAGCTCCGCCACTCTATCAACAACACTCTCCAGGCGCCGCGCCGCCGCCTCTCGCGCCCGCTCCACAAAACCATCGCGTAGCTCGCCGATCAACTCTGCAACGGGGACAATTCGATCCACACGGAACGCATTTGAGCCGGCAAACACAAACCCCTTCTCCAGCCGGCCCTTCCTGGCGAAGTTCAATGCCAAGGAGATGCAGTATTTGGCGCCTTCAGCTTTGCAAGCAGCAAGACACTGCCACGCGCACCGGAACGACGGCCTGCGCCCCTCCTCTGCGTCGACGATGAACTGATTGCGGATCGCACGGCCAGGCATTCCCACCGGGCTCTTGATCAAACCGATCTGGTCCTCGGTACACTCGACGTACGCCTGCTTGAACCGCTCGTCGGCGTCGCACTCATCGGTGGCCACAAACCTGGTCCCCATCTGCACCGCGGCGGCGCCAAGCCGGAGCGCGTCGTGGACATCGCCGCCGGTATAGATGCCGCCTGCGGCTATGACCGGGATGGAGCGGCCAAAGGCTTCCTCAAACGGCCGGAGCTCCGCGACGATCGGCGGGACGATTGCCTCCAGCCGATACGCCGGGTCACTGATCTGTTCCGCGGAGAAGCCAAGGTGACCGCCGGCGAGAGGACCTTCGCAGACCACCGCGTCCGGGACGTCGCCGTAGAGCTTCTCCCACATGCGAAAAATCATCCCCGCCGCCCGGGCGGAGCTGACAATGGGAGCCGCCTTCACGCCGTTTTCCCGCATCCGCGCCACGGGAATGCTCTTGATGGGGAGCCCGGCCCCCATGAACACCACGTCAACCCGTTCCTCTATGGCCACATCGAGCAGCTCTCGGAAGTCGTCTACGGCGACCATGATGTTCACCCCGATCACCCCGGATGATTGCTCCCGCGCGCTCCGGATCTCCCTTCGCAGGGCCCGCAGATTCGCCGCGCGCCCATCCTTGAAGTAGTCCCGCTCCAACAGACCAATTCCGTTGGCGGCAATCACACCAATACCGCCGGCATTGGCAACCGCGGACGCGAGACCGGAGAGCGAAATCCCCACGCCCATCCCGCCCTGGATCACCGGGATCTTCACCTCGGCGTCACCAACGCTGAAACCCGGCCAGACGAGCTCAGCGGAGCGCAGTTTGGTGAGATACTCCCGGATCTCCCGGAGCCCGAGCGTCTTTATTATCTCTTCCGTCATATTTCTGAGCGTAGTCAGCGCTCGATCCAGGCGTGTCGTCTGCATCTCTCCCATCCCTCAACCGTACAGTAGTTCTCGGCCACCGGCCGACAACGCGAGTATGACAGGTTTCGCGCCGGCCGCACAGCACCTGTGATTGCAATCCTGCAGCCGCGAAGACCGTAGCGGGAAATGTCTCTGAACGCTGACCCCGCAATGACATGAGTTATTCATGGCTATAGTCGCTAATAAAACTACTATTTAACTCCCATAAAGCTATTCTTTATTTGACGCGTTCGGGGTGCGGGGGTATGATGGTGGACGAGCCCGCATACGGCGCTCACTGAAGGAGCGAGCGATGAACAATGTTCGAGAGGAAGCACGCAACATTCCCGTCAGGCACGAAGCAGATGTGCTGGTGATTGGGGGCGGCCCCTCAGGGGTGGCGGCAGCAGTCGCGGCCGCGCGGACCGGCGCCAAGACGGTGCTGGTGGAGCGGCATGGGTTCCTGGGCGGGATGTGGACCGCGGGGCTGGTTACAACGCTGGCCGGGTACAACTCGTGGCTCAAGCCCTACCACCGGTGTGTGGACGGCGTGGGCGGTGAGTGGCTCCGCAAAGCAACCGAGCGCGGATTCGCTGAGGACAACGCGGGGTGGGTGCTGAACTCAGACGCCGAAGGTATGAAGCTCATCGCGGATGCGCTGATAGAAGACGCCGGCGTGGTGCCGGTTTACCACACCTGGGCGGCTCAGCCGATTGTGGAGGACCGTCGGGTGGTGGGCGCGTTTGTGGAGAACGTGGAGGGCCGCCAGGCGATTATGGCGAAGGTGACGGTTGACTGCACCGGCAACGGAGACGTGATCTACCGCTCAGGCGCTGCGTACAACAAGGGAGACACGCTGCAGCCGCTCACGCTGGGCTTCGACATCGGCAACATTGCACCGGACCCCAACATCTCGCATACCGAGCCGCGATGCATCCCGATTGGCCCGGAACCGGTTGAGCTCACCGGTGACACGCTCAAGGCGAACGCCTCGCGCCGGCTCGATATCGAGATCGACTATGACAAGATCGCCGCGGATCGGAAGGCCGGCAAGATACCCAACTACGGCGGCCCATGGTTTGGCGGGCTCTGGAAAGACGTGGCGTGGGTGAACACCGTCCGGGTGGTCGCCGACGGCTCACTCAACGATGAGCTGACCGCCGCGGAGATCCAGGGCCGGAAGGACGCATTCGCGCTAAACGACTACTTCAGGCAGACGCTCCCAGGGTTTGAGAACGGGCGAATCCAGCGAGCCGGCGCACAGATTGGGGTCCGGGAGACGCGACGGCTGGACGGTGAGTACATCCTCTCCAGCGAAGATGTGCGGAATGAAGCCGAGTTCGACGACGTCATCGGCGTCGGCTGCTGGTCAATCGACATTCACCCAAATGAGGCCAAGTCCAACCACGCCATGTTTGTCCCGCGTCCCTTTCAGATCCCGTACCGGGCGCTGGTGCCTAAGGACATGGGTTCGTTGCTTGCCGCGGGCCGGTGTATGTCCGTGGACCGGGACGCGCTTGCCACCATACGCGTAGGGGCCACCTGCTGCGTAACCGGGCAGGCCGCGGGCGCGGCCGCTGCTCTGGCGGCGGCGAAGAACGTGCAGCCGGCGGACGTGGATCTGCCGCGGCTGCAGTCGGTCCTGCGCGAACAGAACGCGATACTGGACCTGCCCCAGAAGCAGTGATAACCACAGAGGGGATGCAAGAATGGCCAATCGATCAATGCACGCAGCGGTCCTTCACGGGCCCAACGATCTCCGCTATGAAGAGGTGGCGCAGCCGGAGCCCGCCGAAGACGAGGTCCTGATAGAGATCATCACCAACGGCCTCTGCGGATCCGACATTCACTTCTTCAAAGAGGGCAAGCTGGGGCCGTTCGTGGTGTCTGAGCCCTACATCCCCGGACACGAGGCGGTAGGCTACGTACGTACCGCGAATCGCGTGGGACCGCGCAGAGAAGCAGGACAGCTCGTGGCCATTGAGCCGGGAATCCCGTGCCGGCGCTGCGAGCACTGCAAATCCGGCAGATACAACCTGTGCGAAGACGTGGTCTTTATGTCCGCTCCGCCGGTCAACGGCACCTTTGCCGAGTATGCAACCGTTACGGCGGACTTCGCGCATCCGGTTCCGGAGGGGCTCTCTCACGAAGTGGGGGCGCTGGCAGAACCGGTTAGCGTCGGCGTTCAGGCGTGCAACCGAGCGGGCGTCACGGCGGGACAGTCGGTCGCCGTCGTTGGCGCCGGGCCGATTGGCCTGATCACGTTCATGGTTGCGCGGGCGTTCGGTGCAACTCGTGCGTACCTCATCGACGTACAACAGAACCGGCTCAAGAAGGGCATGGATATTGGCGCAACGGCGGTGGTTGACGCATCCGCTGAGGATCCGGCGGACGCGCTCATGGAGCTCACATCAGGACGCGGCGTCGACGTGGTCTTTGACACCTCAGGCTCCTCGAAGGCCAACGCCGGCACGCCGCATCTGGCGCGTCGCGGAGGCGTGGTCACGGTGGTGGGCTGGCCTGAGACCGCCACGGTCAACTACCCCATGGAGGTCGTCATCGAGAAGGAGCTCGATGTCCGCGGGGTCAACCGGTACTGCAACACCTACCCGCAGGCACTCGAGCTCTTGGCGGCCGGCGCCCTTGACGTGGACGCTTTCATTACACACCGGTACCCGTTCCCAGAGGTGGTCCAGGCGTTCATGTTCGCCGCCTCGCATCCGGCGGAAACAGTGAAGGTGCTCATCTCTCGCGAGTACGAGTAGAGTGCGCGACTGGCGCGATCGACGCGCGACCGTTACTGCAGAAACGCTCCCTGGTCGGTAAGTGCCCGGCGCACCGCCGTCACATCGATTGCGGTGTTCGCGGTGGTGTGCCGCGCGCCAAGCGCTGCTGCGATGCCCACCCCGTGACTCACGGCCATGCATGTCGCCATGACCCGCGCGCTCGCCATTGCGCCATGGGTGGCGGAGATGGAACGGCCGGTGGTAAGCAGATTCACCACCCCTTGGGGCGTAACGCAGCGGTAGGGGATGTCGTACGGCGGGACCTTGGTGAGCGACACGTCGTCCTCACTTGGGCTGTGAATGTCGATAGGATAGCCGCCCACGGCGATCGCGTCATCAAAACAGGCTCCACCGGTCACATCGTCCTCGGTGAGTGTGTACGCACCGGTGATGTGCCGCGTCTCCCGTATGCCGGCCCACCCCGCACTGGAAGTCAGGCGGCACTCCTCAAAGCCCGGCACGTACTCGCGCAGAAACCGGACCACCGTTGGTATCTGACGCCGTCCCTCAATCTCCACATTCGTGAGCCCATCAGCCTCGCTTGCCACGAATCCACGAACGTGCACCATGTTGATGGCCACCGCGCCCGGCTCCAACAGCGTGATGTAGCACACGCGGTCCCACGGGATGCCGGTCAGTCCGTCAGTGCGGGCTTGCTCAATGAGATTGCGGAGTCCCACCACAATGTGGGTGCGGTTGTACCTGAACTGTTTGCGCGGAAGCGTCTCCAGCAGATCGAACTGCTCCGGACGCTCGAGGATTCGCCTGACCAGCACATCAATCTGGACATTGTCCAGACGAAACATCAGCGTTGAGGACTGGGTCAGACCGTCTTCCTCACGGCCAATCCAGAACGGCACGCCGGCCCGCGCGGCCAGATCGCCGTCACCGGTTGCGTCCACGTAGTAATTGCCAAGATACGCTTCGCGTCCGGACTTGTTCTCTGCAAGCAGCGCCGTAATCCGCCCGTCCTCATGCAGCACATCTGAAGCGACGGTGTGAAAGTGGAGATCGACCCCCGCCTCCAGCACCATCTCCTGACAGACGCGCTTCATCGCCTCACTGTCCACAACCAGAAACGGGTTGTGCAGCTCACAATAGATGAACGACTCAGACGCCCCGCCAATGCTACGCAGCCGGTCTACAACCTCCTGCGCGATGCCCTTCACGATTTGCCGGTTAGCGGTGTCGAAGTACCCTTGCACCGGAAGCCCCATGGTAGCGACACCTCCCAGGTACGCCTTACCTTCCAGGAGCGCGACCGACGCGCCCATGCGACTGGCCGCCACGGCAGCCACCACGCCGGACATTCCGCCGCCGGCAACCACCACATCCCACTCACCGCGCACCGGCCGTCGGCGCTCCGGCTCCGTCACAAAACGTTGCATCTACACCTCCAGAATGGCGCCCTGCTCTTGCAGCTGCTCCTGGAGCGCAGGCACGCTCAGGGTGCGAGGCTGAATGCCGTCGCGCACCGCAAGGGCGGCGGCCACACCGGCAGCCTGACCGGTCACGCCACACTGGGCACCAACGCGCACCGAGGCGAGTGCCTCGCGATCCACGGAGATGCAGCGGCCGGCAACTAGGAGACCGTCCATGGTGGACGGCACCAGCGCGCGGAACGGAATCTTAAACGCCACGGGCACAAACATGCTGTGGAGCCCCGAGTCATCGGTAGGATGAATATCGATTGGCCAGCAGCCCAGCCCGATTCCGTCCTCAAAATCCGTCGCGTTCTTCACGTCGTCTCCGGTCAGGGTGTACTCGCCAACCAAACGCCGCGTCTCCCGGATGCCAATCTGCGGGCTGGTGTGGACAATCCGCGAGTGTTCGAACCCGGGGATGTTGCCTTTGAAGTACTCGAGGAGTTGGAACGAGTTGCGACGACCTTCGATCTCTGCCCTGGTCAAGTCGCGGGCGTTGGAAGCGTCTCCTACAATCCGTGTGGAGTTCACCCAGACGGTGTCCTTGTACAGCCCGCCAAACCAGGGACCGCCGAACGCCGGAAGCTCACCGGCGCGCCTGGCCTCCCGCATCTTCTCGTAGTCAATTCGGACGTCGGACCGAGGGGACGCCCACTCGGCCAACAATCGCCCCTCCAGCTCCACCGGCTCCGGGCCAATGGGGATGTGACGAATCGCGATATGCGATTTGTTGGGGTCAAGATCCAGCTGCCCAATCCGGAAGGGCATGGTCATTGGCTGAAGCGTGTTTCCTTTGAGCCACTCGGCACCGGAACGTTCGATCATGTCGCCGTTACCGGTACAGTCCACCGTTACACCGGCGAGTATTGCCCCGCGGCCATCCACGTTCTCCACAATGGCTCCGGCCACGCGCCCGTCTTCAACAATTGCTTCGGCACACCAG
>CAYTGY010000193.1:0-6597 GCA_964437265.1 uncultured Spirochaetaceae bacterium
GCACGCTACAATCGGGATGGCGAAGCTCGCGCACCAGACGAATCGTAAGCTCTTCAAGTACTACTTTTCGCTCCGCAAGAAGGACGAAGTGCGACGCAGGCTCAACCTGCAGCGGATGGAGCCCGTGCTCCACACCTCCGGCATGTTCAGCTCGCCGGAAGGCTGCACCACGGTCGTGATTCCGTTGAGCGTCTCCCCGGAAAACCCGAACGAGATCATAACGTACGACCTGCGCCGTGACCCGAGCGACTGGTTAGACGTCTCCGTTTCGGAGATCAGCCGTCGCGTCTTCACCAAGAGTGATGAGCTGGGCGAGGACGAGCGTATCCCGCTCAAAGGGATCTACATCAACCGTTCACCTGCGATCGCACCACTCGCCACCATCAGCCCTGAGCGGGCCACCGCGCTCGGGATTGACCTGGATCGCTGCCTCCGCCACGCAGAGCTGATACGGACGCGACGCGACCTGGTTCAGCGCATCCGAAACGTGTACGCCAATCGCCCGCTTCGAACCCGGCACGACCCGGATCCCCAGATCTACACGGGAGACTTCTTCCCGGACGAGGATCGCGTTGAGTTCGAGCAGATCAGGTCGATGCCGCCGGAGCAGCTCAAGACCAACCCGCCACGACTGTACGACCGGCGTGGGCCGGAGATGTTGTGGCGATACATTGCGCGGAACTTCCCGGAGACCCTCACCGACGAGGAGCGCGAGAAGTGGCGCAGCTTCTGCGCGTCACGGATTCTCACCCCGGAAGCGCCCGGAGCGATGGACATAGGAACCTTCAAGCGCGACGCCCAGAATCGCCTATCGCGGGTTGATACGCCCGCCCGTGAGAAGGTGGTCCTGAAGAGCCTGCTCGAGTACGGCGGCCGGCTCGAGCGCGAGGTGCTTTCGTAGCAATCCGCGGCGTAGCGCCGCACGCGTCACGATAGGCTGGTGGCGCAGCTGATTGACCTTGTAGATGAACCGCCACCCAAATGACGGCGGCTGAGAACCGTGGTACACTGAAATGAAAGCAGACAACCACGGCATTCGGGGGAGGCCTATGGGGAGTCGGAATTGTTTGTGCGGGGGCTGGTCGCGACGCATCCGCACCATCCCGTTGGTATTGCTTCTATTGGGCGCAACCCTTGCGGCTCATGCGCAGAGCCCGAGCGTCGCGGTATTGGACTTCACCGTGAACAGCGAGGACCCGGCCTATACGCACCTGGGCAAAGGGTTCGCCGAGTTCATCGCCGTGGAGCTCGCGGATACCTACGGCGTCATCATCATTGACCGCGAGCGACGGAACGACGTGCTCGAGGAGATCGAGTTCGCCGTCTCAGATCTCGCGGCGGACACCGAGCGCATTCGTCTGGGTGAGATGCTCGCCGCGCGTTATCTGGTCAGCGGCGAGATCTTTGATCTCTTTGGCGAGCTGCAGGTGACCGTATCGCTCACCGACGTGGAGTCCGGTGCGACCGCGGCAAGCAAACGCGTAGACGGAGCCCCGCGGGACTACCGGCGCTTGATTGGTGAGCTATCCGCAGGTCTTGCCGGAGAGCTCGGGGCGGCCGCCCCGGCGGTGGCGGTCTCCGAACCGGTGGTGGAGATCGCTGAAGAAGACGCAAAGACGGTGTTGGCGTCGTTCTCAGATGCGGTTGACTCGGTGGACCGGGATGACCCCTGGGCGGCGCGGGCCAACCTGGAACGCGCCGCGGAGATCGACCGAGACAATGCCGCTGTCGCGTACTACCTCAGCAAGCTCTTCAGCGCGAGCCCCAAGTTCAACGTGGAGCTCATCTTCTACGCTCCCAGCTACAATCCGGCAACGCTCGGCTTTGTGACAAAGGACCGCGTCTACCTTACGCAGAGCATCAACAACCCGGGGGTATTTCGCGTCAAATACCCGCACCTCGATCCGTCAGGGTCGGAGGGTCACGTCAACTTCGGCTGGGAGGTCTACGACGGTCTCTACTATTCACTGGGTCTCCTCAAGACCGAGCTGGGATACTACCTGCCGCTGGGCTCTGTCGCCGGGTTGGGCGTGGAGGTGTCCGCGGGTGCGACCGATCACCTGGTTCGTGATGAGAACTACTCCATCCACGGCTGGGAAGAAAACGACAACATGTACATCCGCTCAGGCGCGTGGATACTCGGTGGACGACTCTCCGGCGGTGCGCGCGTGGCAGAGCGGCTCGCTGTTGGCGCCTCCGGGTATGTCTTTGTTAATGAAATGAATCTTGGCGGCAGCGACGGACCGGAAGACCCGCGCTCGGTGACGGTAAGCGGGTCTGCAACGCTGGGAGCGCACGCCCGGCTGCTTCAGAATCAACTCACCACCGGTGTGGCGGTGACCGTCCCGTTCCTGCAGGAAGTGTACATAGACACGAACATAGATACCTACGTCGCCTACCAGACCGCACCGTACCCCATTGTGTATGACGTGAACGCGGTCCTGGCCGCCGGCGGCGGCAGGTTCTTTCTCTCGCTCAAGGAGGTGCTCGAGCAGTACGTGAGCTTTGGTGAAGACAACCGTACCGGTATCGCCTCCCGGCTGATTCCGGCAGTTGAGTGGTGGCCGATGGACAAGCTCTCCGTGCGCGCCGGCGGCGAGTACGACCTGGTGAGCATCAACGACAGAACACAACACGGCTTTGGCGCGTTGGCCGGTCTCACGCTTCGTCTTGGTGAGTTCGACATAGACCTCAACGGCACCTATATGGAGCGCTCGCTTCGGTTCTATCCGGGCGAGACGGTGCCGGATGTATCCTTGCTGCTTCAGGTCTCCTGGAACGGCGCACTGGTGGAGGAACGACCATGAGCAACAGACGACCCGGAATGCAGGGATCACGCCAGACGGCACTCGCACTCACCGCGATGGTGCTGGCGGCAATCGCAATGACCGCCATCACCGGGTGCGAGCCTACCGGCTGGGATCTGGTGCTCGCTGCACCGGCTCCGCCCAAGGACGTGTCTGCCGCGTATGACTCGCTGAGCGGCGAAATCTCCGTTACCTACACCATCCCAGAGCTGAACGAGTTGCAGCACGCGGCAGACGTGATCGTCTACTGTCGCGACGCCCCGGGAGACGAACCGGTCTTCGCTACGCGCGGATGTCTTGGCGATTATGACGTAGGCGCGAAGAGTGGCATCGTGTTCACGCCGCCGCCTGAGATAACGGTGGGTGGTGAAAGCACGGTAATCGTCATGATAGCGGACGAGGAGTTTCAGAAGTCGGAGCCGGTAGAGGTTCCGATAGCAGACACGCCGTAGCGGCGCCGGACAGGACGCCGCTCGGTGAGATCGCCGGGCGGCAGCATCACTACTGCTCTACACATCATTTCACTTTTTGTTATAATGTGTAGAGAGATTCTGACCATGCAGAGCATTGTCAAGCTCAAGACCATGCTTGAGCGTCTTGCGGACTCCGAACACTACCTCTTCGCGGCACGCGACTTCGCTCCCGCATTCCCGGAGCTCAGTGATTCAGCGCTGAACGTGCTCCTCAGCCGAGCTGCTCGCTCCGGAGTACTCGAACGGGTTACAAAGGGCATCTACATCTACGGGCGCGTCGAATACCAACGGGGATTCGAGCTCTTCCACACCGCGTCACGGCTTCGAGCAAACAGCCTCAACTACATAAGCCTGGAGACGGCGTTGAGTGATGCAGGGGTTATCTCACAGGTGCCGTTGGGGTGGATCACGCTTATGTCTTCCGCGCGTTCGCATACGGTCGGTTGCGGTCGCTTTGGGAACATCGAGTTTGTTCACACCGAACGAGTTCCCGGTGACGTAAAGGGCAAGCTCTCCTACGATCACCGGTGCCGGATGTGGCGAGCCGACGTGGCGCTGGCCATCAGTGACATGCGCAGAACCCGGCGACCACTCGATCTCATCGATTGGAGCATGGTGAATGAGCCTGTTTGATGATCTTGTGGAAGCTGCTCTCAAGGAGCGACCGGACCTGGCAATGCTCCGGTCGGTTGTGGAGAAGGAGATCCTCCATCACGACATCCTCAGAATCATGAATCGCGGTGGGCTTCTCCGTCATTTGGTCTTCATCGGCGGCACCTGTCTCCGGCTTTGTCACGGCTCCCCCAGACTCAGCGAAGATCTCGACTTCGCCACGTCGCTCCCTTCGGAACGACTGCCGTCAGAGCTATCCGGGCTCGGGTCGATGATCTGCGAACAGCTGATGGAGAAGTATGGCCTACCGGTGACCGTCGAGCCACCGGTCCCCGCCGGCGAGCATGTGTCCACGTGGAGAGTACGCGTCATAACGCGCCCCGAGCGCCGCGATCTGCCGCTCCAACGAATCAACATAGACATCCAGACGATTCCCTCGTACGACTCCGAGCCCACCGTGTTGCGTAACTCGTATCGAATCGACCTTGGCACACTGGGCATGATCCTTATGACCGAAGCCCGGGCAGAGATACTGGCGGGCAAGGTAGTGGCTATTGCACTCCGCCCGAATCGTGTGAAGAACCGCGACCTCTGGGATATCGCGTGGCTCGACCAGCAAGGCGTCAGCTATGAGCACGATGTCTTGGCGTCGAAGCTCGCCGCCCGTCAGATCACGGAAGCGGTGTTTCGAGACCGCTACGACGCGCGGTGCCGGGATCTCCAAGACGGCCGCAATGACTTCACCTTTGAGATGGTTCGCTTCCTGCCACCGGGTCAACCGCGGGATTCGGTATCTACGCCTGAGTTCTGGACCTACCTCCTGAACAAACTGCGTTCTCTCGTCTGAGCCGGCTGTTCTTGACGAACGTTGCGAATTCCCGCATAGAGAACGCATGAAACTCGAGCACCAATCGGTCATTCTCTTCCAGGGAGACAGCATCACAGACGCCGGTCGCGACCGGGACAATCCGGACTCACTCGGAAACGGCTATGTTCACTTCATCGCGGCCCGGCTTGCCGCCGACCTTCCGGCGTTTGGGCTCCGGTTTGTGAACCGGGGCATCAGCGGCAATCGCTCCGCGGATCTGGTCAAGCGCCGGCACGAAGACTGCCTGGCCATCCGGCCGTCGATCCTCTCTATCATGACTGGGATCAACGACGTGTGGCGCCGCTATGACGCGGCGTCTCCCACGAGTACCGATGAGTACCGCACCACGTGGCGCGAGGACCTGGACCCAAAGATCGCCGCGGCGCGCGCGCTCGCGGCCGAGTTCCACACCGAGTACGTCCCGCTTGACGGACTTCTCAACGCGGCAGGCATTGCCACCGACCCGGCGGACTGGGCGCCCGACGGCGTCCACCCCACGCTGGCCGGGCACCAGTTCATTGCCGACCGCTGGCTGGAGCTAGCGGAGACCGAGTAATAGGGCGCTGTCCAGTGAAGGCACCGCCACAATGTCGGTGGGCGTGCCGCTGAAGCCCGCTTCCAGTTTTCCGTCCTCTGAGATCCGGTAGCTCATGTCCGAGCCAAAGATGATACGATGATTCGCCCACCCCTCAGGCCGGGTTTCCACCAGCCGTCGGAGCCGGTAGAAGTCCCGGCTAACTGGACGCCGTAGCGCCGGATGGCACGCCGCTCGGTGAGATCGCCGCGCGGCTGTGGCGAGCGTGAGGATTGTCGGCAGCACAAGAAGTGGAGCGCGACCTTCGTGCCGCGATACTCACGGATGCGGAGTGGATCCTGGTCGGCTCGCATGGAGCGTTATTCGCCCAGCACATGATCGTGCAGGCGCATGAGCGAACCGCCTCGTTGAGCTCATCATCGGTCGGCTCAGGACCACCGGCCGGTGAGGCGGCCGGTACGCGACAATAGTCCTCATAGTTAAACAGAATCGTCTCAAACTCAATCAGTAGACCGTCGGTTTGGTGCACGAGACACGGCTCGCTTCATTCCACGTTGTCTGTCGCAGAAGGGATAGGTGAGATTGTTCGTGCGAGCTACCAGTATCGCGTTGGAGAACTCAAAGCCGCCGCAGCATCGCTTGTTCAAGTCAGACCACACGGGCGGTGGCCGGTCCAGAGCCCGCATTCGGGGCAGGTACACTTCACTATGGAGAAGGTAGGCGGTCCGAGTCGTTGGAACACGCTCGATTGATCCAGTCCAATCGAATCAGCTCATCCGTTATCTCACGTTCTATAACCGCCGAGATCTGGAGCTCGCGCTCCTCGCCGGGCAACAGGGTGATCATGTTCGGAGCAACCGTGAGCTGCGCATCAGGTTCTGCACCGTAAACAAAAAGCCCGAGAAGCGTGTATGGTCCCGGGTTCTCTACCCGCAGGAGCGGCCTGGAGCCTCGCTCGACGCGCGATCGTACTGTCGCCTCCGGTGCAGTACGAAGTGCGGCCAGCGGCGGCTCACCCGCGTCGCTTACGCTGAAGTAGTACTCCATCCGCTGTGCACTGTGCCCCACCAGCTCAGTGCACAACACGTAGACGCCGGCCTGTTGAAGCAGCTCATCTACGGTACCCACCCTTCGCGCTCCGGGCTGCCCACCGGATGCAAACGAGGCCGAGCCTCCCGCGCGCTCGCGTCCGTCCGGACCGACCAGGCGCCATCGTGCGTGCTCGGGCGTCTGCGCCGCGGACGTACCGTCCCACGTCGCAACGATCTCCGCTACCAGGCGTTCGCCCGGTCTGAGTGAGAC
>CAYTGY010000194.1:0-6541 GCA_964437265.1 uncultured Spirochaetaceae bacterium
TGGAGTTGGCCCTCCGGGTTCCCGGCTGGGTTACCGGCCGGCCGGTACCAACCGATTTGTACGCCTACGCGGGCGTCGGGCGGGACCGCCGAGCCACGAACCAGACGGCGGCAGATCCGCCGTTCACCATTCGCGTGAACGGCGCGCTGCTCCACACCCTTGATGGTGAGTCAACACCGGTTCGCGTGGGAGACGACGGGTACGTGCGGATACGACGGACCTGGCACCCGGAAGATGACGTTCGAGTGACCTTTCCCTCGCCGGGTTGTGGCCCACGAGCGGGTCCAGGCCGATGTAGGCAAGGTTGCCGTTGAACGCGGTCCTGTGGTCTACTGCTTCGAGGAAGTTGACAACGGTGAGCGACTGAATCAGCCGTTTCGCGACGCAATGGACCTCTCACCGAAGTGGCAGCCGGACCTGCTGGGCGGAGTCACTACGCTGAGTGGTGATGGTCTGACCGCGATTCCGTACTACGCATGGGCCCACCGTGGCGTCGGCGCCATGACGGTGTGGATGGAGCGCGGTGATGCGTAGCGGACTATCCGGCATCGTCCGGGTCTCGAATGCACAAAGCAGGTCAATAACTGCAGAGAATGTGCATGGCAGGAAAGGCGGGGCGCTGCGATTCCCGAGTGCCGGCTATCAAAACGCGTTTTCCACAATTCCGGCAGCAGTCTATACGTGTTGGGCGTGTACGGACGCTACCCGAGCGCTGCGTTTCCCGCAAGCACAGCGTTGATGCTGGCCGCGGCCTTTCTTCCTTCGCCCATGGCAAGGATCACCGTTGCGGCGCCAAGCACAATGTCGCCGCCGGCGTAGACCTTGTCCATGCTTGTCTTGCCGGTCTCATCCGTGATGATGTTTCCCCATTTGGTTGTCTCCAGCCCCGGGGTGGTCTTGGTCAGCAGTGGATTGCTGTCGTTTCCAATGGAGACAATCACGGTGTCCACATCAATGACGTGCTCCGTCCCTGGAACGGGTACGGGGCGTCTGCGGCCTGAGTCGTCGGGCTCTCCCAACTCGTAGTCAAGCACCTCAATCCCAGTCACATTCTGGTTGGCATCACCCAGGATTCGCGTGGGGTTCTTCAAGAGGCGGAAGATAACTCCCTCTTCCTCGGCGTGATCTACCTCTTCTGCTCGCGCCGGCATTTCAGTCCGGCTACGGCGGTAGATCACATTGACCTCTTCAGCGCCAAGACGCACCGCCGTGCGTGCGGCGTCCATGGCCACATTTCCGCCGCCCAACACGGCGACCTTTCGTGGCTGGAAGATTGGAGTCTCAGCCCGCTCCGCATCATACGCCTTCATGAGGTTGCTTCTGGTGAGGAACTCGTTCGCGCTGAAGACGCCAACCAGGTTCTCACCCTCAATGCTCATGAACTTGGGCAAGCCGGCCCCGCTTCCAATGAACACTGCGTCGTACGCATCCTTCTCTATCAGGTCTTTGAGCGTTCGCGTTCGTCCCACCAGGAAGTTGGTCTTGATCTCTACACCCATCTCCTCCAGGGTGTGGATCTCTTTCTCCACAATCCGTTTGGGAAGCCGGAACTCCGGAATGCCGTAGATCATCACGCCGCCGGGCTTGTGGAACGCCTCAAAGATAGTGACCGTGTGCCCCTCTCTCCTGAGGTCCGCAGCAGCGGTGATGCTTGCGGGCCCACTGCCGATCACCGCCACCCGCTTGCCGGTATCCGGCTTGACGGGCGGCACCGACTCGTCGGCGTGCTCTGCCGCCCAATCGGCTACAAAGCGTTCCAATCGACCAACGGAGACACTCTTGAACTGGTCCTTGAGCGACCTGCCAACGGTGCAGTGCTCTTGACACTGGTTCTCCTGTGGACACACGCGCCCACATATTGCGGGCAGCAGACTGGACTCCTTGATGACTGCTGCAGAGCCCACGTAGTCGCCTTCTGCGATCTTGGCTATGAAGCCGGGGATATCGATGCGGACCGGACAGCCGGCTACGCAGGGCGCGTTTTTGCACTGGAGGCACCGTTCGGCCTCTACGCGCGCCTGCTCTTCGAAGTATCCAAAGGTTACCTCGCTCATGTTCCGGCGACGCTCGGCAGGGTCCTGACTTGGCATCTCCTGTTGCGGGATATTCACTCGGTCCTTGGCACGGATCTTCTCGCGGCCCGCCAGGTCTTCCAGTATGCTCTTCGCGGCCGCCTGAAGCTCCGCGGGATTCTGATGACTCATGCCTACTCCTTGGATGCAGTGGCCCGAGCGGATAGCGAATCCGCCTGCGCGTCAAGACGGCACTTGCTGCGTGCGTGCTCTTCTTGCTGCTTGTAGCTTCCCAGCCGGCGCATCATGTTGTCAAAGTCCACCAAGTGGCCGTCGAACTCCGGTCCATCCACGCACACGAACTTGGTCTCGCCTCCTACCGTGACGCGGCAGCCACCGCACATGCCGGTGCCGTCCACCATAATGGTGTTGAGGCTGACTACCGTGTGGACGCCGTACGGCCGGGTGGTTTCTGCGGCGAACTTCATCATGATGGGCGGGCCGATTGCAACGGCGAGCTCAGGCGGGTTCTCAGATTCGCAGACTTCCTTCAACGGCTCGGTTACCAGCGCTTTGCGGCCGTAGCTACCGTCGTCGGTGACCACGATCAGCTCGTCCGCAATCGCCCGCATCTCCTCCTCGAGGATCACGAGGTCCTTGCTTCGCGCGCCGATGATGATGGTCACATGGTTTCCAGCGCGCTTGAGCGCTTGGGCAATCGGGTGTAGCGGTGCCACGCCAATGCCGCCACCCACACATACTACCCGCCCTACCTTCTCTATATGGGTGGGCCGGCCCAATGGGCCCAGCACCGCCTGAACGGCCTCGCCTTCGTTAAGGCGGCCGAGCTTGATGGTGGTTGACCCTACGGCCTGGAAGATCAGCGTGATCCAGCCCTCGTCCGCGTTTGCGTCCGCAATGGTGAGCGGAATCCGCTCACCATAGTCAGTGTCCACCTGGAGTATGATGAACTGTCCCGGTTGGCGCGCCTCCGCAATCAGTGGCGCCTCTATCCGCATCTTGTACACCAGCTCGGAGAGCTGGGTCTTTTCCAGGATCGTGTGCATGCGTGGTTCCTTTGGCGGGCGGCCGGGCCAAGCGCAGCGCGCCCTCCATCTCCTGTTGATCATCTATATTAGCTGGCGTATATATTCCCAAGTATGGCGGTCAGCGCGCGTTTTGTAAAGGGTGTGCGGCAGGCGGCACCGCGCTGATTCGGACCTGATGGCGTATTCGCCTCAGAAGTGCTCGCGTTCGTTGAGCATCCGTTCGCGCACCGTCACCACGCACCCTGACCATACTGCTGCGGAGACGGTAGAACTAATCAAGAAGATACGTGCTGCTGCCCGGGAACCCTTCCCGGCTACCGCCACTTGGTGGCACAATGGGCCATCATGGAAATCGCCATCATAGCAGCACTGCTACTGATCTCCGGGGCGTTCTCCGGGACTGAGGTCGCCTTTACCTCGCTCTCCGTGGAACAGCTCGAGCACATGAAGCGCGAGCGCGGCATACGTGGTCGCCTTGTCGCCAAGCTCTATGACGAGTTGGACGTGGTACTGACCTCCATCACGATTGGGAACAACATGGCCAACCTGGCGGCGTCCGCGCTGGTGTCCGCACTGACTATCCGGCTCTTTGGCGAGACGTGGCTCACCGTCTCCACCGTGGTCCTCACGCTGCTGGTGTTGGTGATTGGCGAAGTCACGCCAAAACAGATAGGGATTCTCAACAACGAGTTTGTGACCATTCACATGTCACGGTTCCTGCGCGGGTTCTCACTGGTCTTCTCTCCGGCGATCTGGCTGATCCGACAGGTCAGCAACGCACTCACCCGGCTCACCGGAAGACGTACCCGGCCGCGACTCACGCTGGAGGGGTTCCGCCATCTGGTTGGGTATGCCCGCAATACCGGTGTGCTCAGTGAGCTTGACTCCGCGATTGTGCGAAACGTCATCAGAACCCGGGGTGTTCGGGTTGCTGCGGTGATGACGCACCGGACCAAGATCTTCAGCCTGGACAAGCGCTCAACGGTGCAGGAGGTGTTCCCCGTCATCCTGGAGTCAGGGTTCTCTCGCATCCCGGTCTTTGACTTTGACTCCGAGCACATTGTAGGCGTGGCGTTGCTGAAGGATGCCGCCCGTGCGCTCACCGACGGTCATGGCGATCTTCCACTATCCCGGATCATGACCGAGCCGGTCTATGTACCGGAGTCCCGGACCGTTCACCAGGTGCTCACCCAGCTCAAGCGAGAGCATCTGAATATGGCGATCATTCTGGATGAGTACGGCGGCCTTGCCGGCTTGGTGACCGTTGAGGATCTGGTGGAGGAGTTCGTCGGCGAGCTCTATGATGAAGGAGAGATCAAGGAGGAGGACCCGGTTCTGGTCCTGGGCGACAACACGTACCGGATCAACGGAGATGCCCCGCTACACGTGGTGAGTGACCTCCTTGATCTGACGATTGACGCCGAGGCCGAATCAGAGACCGTGGGCGGCTACATTACCGAGCGGCTGGGGCACATCCCTGCCCCCGGCGAGCAGGTAGATGTGCCGGCCGGCTCATTCACGGTAGAGTCGGTCACCAGCAGCCGCGTCATCCAGGTGCTCTTCCACCGCAGAGCGCGGGGTGATGACGAGTGAGGCCGGCGTGGCCTACAACAGGATGATCAGCCCAATCACTAGGCCCGCGGCGACAAGCGCGCCAAGGGCGATGTAGAGTAGATACGAACGGCTCATACTGATGTGGTGTATAGTCGTCCATCATGATGACTGAGGTACGGAGCCGCGCACAGCTACGCACGTTCATCCGCTTCCCGGCTTCTCTGTACGGCACCGACCCAAACTGGACGCCGCCGCTGTACGCGGGCGAACGCAGCGCGTACGACGCCACGCGGAACCCGGCCCTTGCCGGCGGTGACTCAACGGTAGTGTTGGCCACGCGAGACGGCCGTGTGGTGGGCAGGAATCTTGTGTTTACTGATCCGGCGTTCAACGACTACTACAATACGAGGACCGGATTCTTTGGCGCGCTTGAGACGGTGAATGACCAGTCGGTGATGCAGGAGCTCCTTGATCACGCTGCCGGTTGGCTGCGAGGGCGCGGCATGACCCGGATGCGCGGTCCCATCAACCCGGTGGTGGAGAACTGGGGATTCCTTGTGGAGGGCTTTGACGATCCGGCGGTGTTCCTCACGCCGTACAACCATCCGTACTATGGTGTGCTTGCCGAGCGATCCGGGCTTCAGAAAGCGAAGGATCTGCTTGCCTATGTAGCCGACGGAGGATACGGGTACCGGATCCCCGAGCGCTTCACTCGATTCGTCGATCGCTATGCGTCACGGTATCCTCAGATTACGGTTCGACCAATCGACCTCTCGCGCCTTCGTGAGGAGGCGGAGACGATCTGGCGCCTGTCCAATGCCTCACTTGCGGATAATTGGGGATACGTACCGGTTGACCGGCAGACCATGGAAGACATGGTACGAAGGCTAAAGCCCATTCTGGACCCGGATGCGGTGTGGTTTGTCTGCGACCGCGGTACGCCGGTCGGCTTTTGTCTTGGGTGGCCTGACATCAATGTGATTCTTCGCCGGATCCGCGGTCGGCTATGGCCAACCGGCTTCATCACCCTGATGACACAACGGCGAAAGCTCTCACGCTACCGGCTTTTTGGCATCGGCGTGCTCCCCGAGTATCACGGCCGCGGGTTGGATACGTTGCTCTACCTCAAACTCTTTGAACGTCTGCAGCCGCGTGGGATTCGGCTGGAGGCGAACTACATCCTGGAGGACAACCCACGGATCCGAAATGCGCTGGAGAAAATGAAGATGCAGTTGGTGAAGCGCTACCGGGTCTATGAGATGCCGCTCTAACGTACCGGTTGACTCATCCCGTACACGCGCCGTCGGCCCTGGCCGCGGATCATCACCTCACCAATGAACGCCAGGTTCAGGTCTCCGGGGTCTTCCTGATCTTGGAGCGGAATAACGGACTGGCACTCAGCAATGGAGTCCGGCACCACGAGTGGGGAGCCGTGTTCCTTTGAGACCACCTGCAGACGACTGGCGCCGTTTATTGCGTTGCCCAGAACGTCGAACTGAACGCGCTTCTTCCCGCCAAAGTGCGAGAAGCGCAGTGTTCCATAGTCAACCCCGATACCGACGGCCTCCAGTGCCGGAAGATTCGCAAGGTGCCACTGTGCCTGCAGCAGCGTCAGCTGGTCCAACATTGCCAGTGCAATCCGGAGCCCACGGTCTACCATCGCGTCTTCGCTGCGCGGAAAACCCACAATGGCAATGATCTCGTCGCCGACGAACTTGTTGATGTACCCTCCGTGCTCGTCAACGACCTGCTCCATGACGCGCAGATACTCGTCCATCACCCGGTGCACATCGGTGGGGTCGTTATCCGTGACGAACTGTGTGAACTCCCGCACATCGGCACAGAGTACACACGCGGTGCGTTCAATTGGCTCATCGCCGGCGGTTGTGGCAAGCAACTCAGGGTCAAAGCCCAGGCTTGTCGCAT
>CAYTGY010000195.1:0-6537 GCA_964437265.1 uncultured Spirochaetaceae bacterium
GAAGCGAAGCAGGTGGACGAACAGAGGAACAGCAATGGCGGAGCAGCGAACGATCAATCTGGCTAGGGTGGTCACCGACAGCCGCATCATCTCAGCCGCCGTGGCGGAACGTGCAGGTCGTCGCGCATCACAGCTACGAGCATCTGAGGTAGGTGTGGTGGAGTACGTAGGGGAAGGGGTCGCGCGGGTGCGTGGGCTTCCAGGCGTTGGGAGCAGAGAGCTTCTGGAGTTTGAGAACGGCGATATGGGAACCGCGTTTTCGCTGCTGGAGCATGAGGTGGCGGTTGTGCTGCGGGATGCCGGTGAGCGAATTGGGGCCGGTATGCGCGTCAGGCGCACCGGCCGCGTGGAGAGCGTCCCCGTGGGGCGGTCCCTGTTGGGACGCGTGGTAGACCCGTTGGCAAGACCGTTGGACAACAAGGGACCCGTGGAGACCACCGAGTTGCGCCTCATTGAGCAGCCCGCACCCGGCATTATGGACCGTGATCCGGTGAACCGCCCGCTGCAGACCGGCATTCAGGCAATTGATGCGCTCATACCGGTGGGCCGCGGACAGCGAGAGCTGATTGTGGGAGACCGACAGACCGGAAAAACCGCCATCGCGGTTGACACCATCCTCAACCAGGAGGACCAGGACGTCATCAGCGTGTACTGCGCGATCGGACAGCGCTCCGCGGCGGTCTCACGGGTGGTGGATGATCTGGAGAGCCGTGGTGCAATGTCACGATCCATTGTCGTGATGACAACGGAGGACGATCCACCCGGCGCAAACGTGAGCTGTCCCTACGCGGCCACCAGCATTGCCGAGTACTTTGTGCGGCAGAGACGCGACGTATTGATCATCTACGACGATCTCACGCGCCACGCGCGGAGCTACCGTGAGCTCAGCCTGCTACTCAGAAGACCACCGGCACGCGAGGCGTATCCGGGAGATATCTTCTACGTACACTCGCGGCTGCTTGAACGCGCAACACAGTTCAACACGGAACATGGCGGTGGCTCACTGACCGCGCTCCCGATTGTGGAGACCGAAGAGGAGAACCTCTCCGCCTACATCCCCACCAATCTGGTCTCCATCACCGACGGTCAGATCTACCTCTCTCCGTCACTCTACCGCAAAGGCGTTCTGCCGGCAGTTGACGTGGGCAAGTCGGTCTCGCGAGTCGGCGGCTCAGCACAGGCGCCACCGTACCGCGCCGTGGCGGGCGATCTCCGACTCTCCTACTCTCAGTTTGAGGAGCTGGAGAGCTTTGCCCGCTTTGGGGTGCGACTGGATGAGGAGACCCGCGCCACGCTGGAGCGGGGTAGACGGATACGCGAGCTCCTGAAACAGCCGCAGTATGAGCCGCTCTCGGTTCCGGAGCAGATCGTTGTGCTTACCGCCGGAACTGAAGGCAAGCTGGACCGGATAGACCTTGGCCACATATCACAGGCCACGCGAGCGCTGCGGACTGCGCTTGCCTCGGAGCGGCCGGACCTTGCTGAGAAGCTGACCGCCGGCAACTCGCTGGACGGCGATGAGCGAGACGGACTCCTTCAATTGATTGACCAGACGCTTGGGGAGATGACCGGTGGCAACTAAGCAACGACTGGAACGGCAGATCGCATCCACTCAGGATATGTCATCCATTGTGAGTACCATGAAGTCGTTGGCGGCGGTAAACGCACGTGTCTTTGGGCGCGCACAAGAAGCGATTGAGCGCTTTATGGATGGTGTTGAGCAGGGATTCCAGGTGATTCTGCGCGGCGGCGCCACGGGAGCGAGTGCGCGGGGTGTTGCCTCGCGGGCGGCTGCAGATCATGGAACGCTTGGACTCTTTGTTGTTGGTGCGGTGCAAGGGATGTGCGGCCAGTTCTCTGAGCACGTGGCGACGCACGCCGCGGACTACCGGCGGCGGTACGGGGCGGAGGCTTCAATTGTCGCCGTAGGCCCCCGTGTGGGGCCGCGCCTTGCTGATCTGGGGCTCCGCGCGGAAACGGAGATTCGGATGCGCGGATCGCTTGCGTCGTTGCCGCACGTGGTGGACCGGTGCATTGTGACGGCGAACGCTCTTCGCCAACGCGGGGTAACCCGGATGGTGATCTGCTACAATCGTCAAAGTGGACGACCCCCGTATGAACCTCACCACGAGCTCATTGTGCCCATCAGCAGCGCGTGGCTGGAGCGCATCGCGGACCGTGAGTGGCCCACCCGGCGTCTCCCCATGCCACTTGGACCGGTGGACGACCTGTTGACTGAGCTCACGCGACAGTACCTGTTCGCCGGGTTTTACCGAGCAACGGCCCACAGCCTGGCCGCGGAAAATGCAACTCGCCTCTCATCAATGCAATCGGCGGAGAAAAACATAGACGAACGCCTAGAAGAGCTCAAAGGCGCGTACAACCAGCAGCGCCAAAAAGAGATCACCAGCGAGTTGCTGGACATTGTCAGTGGATATATGTCGCTACAGGATTCCGGTTGAGGAAACGGGCCGGAACACGCCGGCCCGCGGATGATCACTGCACACTGAGTTCGTTCTTCACTGAGACCTCATCCTGCGTGTTGACCTCCACAATCTGATGAGCTCGCTGACGGTCCAATTCGGATTTGACGGTCCCCACCACGGTGATGTGTGTCACCGTGTTCCCGTTGGCTTCAATATCAAGGCCAATATTGGACGGATCTGAGATTTGCGGGTCCTCGGTGATAGCCTTGAGTAGCTCGGTTTTCAACTGCTCAAGGCTATTCTGGTTCCAGCGCAGCAGCGCAAAGTGTGCGTTGATTGTTGGTGGCCGGCCATAGGGGCTATTTGGGCTACTCATTGAATCCTCCTGATCTCTACTATGCAAGAGCCGTGCCACTCACCCATATGGGTAGGGTTTTCTCAGGTGCATCACCCGATGGGCAACGACCGTTTGACCAGTGACCATAAAGAGGATACACTTGCCGAGTAGTTAGGTTTACTTTGTCTTTTATTGGCTCCCAGCGCTTCCTTAACCTTGAGCGCCATGACCGGATTGAGTGAATAGTCTTGAAGACTAATCGGCATGGATTGATATGGTCCGTGCGTGGCGATCCGGAAGGTCATTGGAAGGTGAATGTTGCAGTCATTGATGTTTCGCGGGATGGTGGGCACGAGCCGGTCCATGCGCCGCGTCTACGAACGAATCCGGCAGGTCGCACGGCTGGAGATTCCGGTCCTCATCATTGGTGAAAGCGGAACCGGCAAGGAACTGGTTGCGCGGGCGCTGCACGCTGAGAGCGAACGGCGGTCCGGCCCATTCCATGCGGTCAACACAGGGATTCTCACCCGCGAGTTGGTTGCCAGTGAGCTCTTTGGGCACGAGAAGGGAGCATTCACCGGTGCAACCACCGTCAAGAAGGGATTCTTCGAGATCGCGGGGGGCGGAACGCTCTTCCTTGATGAAATCAGCACCATGGATATAGATTCGCAGGTGAACCTCTTGCGGATCATAGAGACGGGGATATTCACGCGAGTTGGAGGTACGTCGTCTCTACGCACAGATGTGCGTGTCCTTGCCGCAAGCAATGTAGATCTACGTGCATCGGTGCGGAGGCAGACGTTCCGGAAGGATCTCTTCTACCGGCTGAATATCTTCCCGGTCAATCTCCCGCCACTGCGCCGCCGGCGCAACGACATTCCGCAGCTGATAGCGTACTTCACTGAACGCTACTGCTCACAATACAGCCATGATCTGGTGACGGTGGATGCGGCGGCAATGCGACAACTCGTGGCGTACGGTTGGCCCGGTAATGTCAGAGAGCTTGCCAACGTGGTGCTCCGCCTGGTGGTCTCCGCCCACGGGACGGAGATAACCGAAGACGCGGTCATCGAGGCGCTCTATGACTCAGCGCTTATCGCCGGGAACGAGCGGACGGAGACCGCTACCGGCGCGGCTGAGACCGATTCTGTAGCTGCCGCGGCCGAGCCGGGAGCAGACACATACAGTCCCGAGCCGGAGCCGGGTTACCTCGGTGAAGCAATCGCCGACCACCTAACCGATGCTACGGCATCGCAAGAGGCTGTCCACAGTGAAGAGGCCGGACCTAGAATAGAAGCCGGCAAGACGATCGACCAGGTTGAGCACGAGCTCATCCTGGAGACCCTGAGGGCGGTCAACGGGAACCGTACGAAGGCCGCCAAGCTGCTCGGTATCAGCAGGAAGTCGCTCTACAATAAGCTGAAAGACGAACCGGCGGATACTGAGGGTGCGTCCAAGCCTACTTCATAAACGAAGAGGCCATATCGTCATCCGCAACCGCTGCGACTCTCTGCTTCTCAAACGTAGACTCAGAGATCAGTTTCCGTAGCATCTCCTCGTACGCGCTCGCGTCAAGCGGAAGGGTAACCGGGCTCCGGCTCAGCGAGGAGTAGAGCATGGCGTTTGCGAGCTCAACGGAGTGAATTCCTTCCGCCGCAGGCGCAATCAGCTCACTCCCATCCAGGATTGCCGCCACAAAGTTGCGCAGAATTCCTACGTGCTGCAGGTTCTCACCCCGAACGGGAATCTCCACGTTCCAAGTGGCCGGTTGGGCAAACCGCTCGGGAGAGGTGTTCAGGAACTCCACAACCGGCTCCTCGGTTCGCGTGAATGAGATGCGGGACTCCTCAACCACCAGTTTGCCTCGTTCGCCGCAGATGGTCAGTCGGTTCTCTCCAGGAGCCTCGCCGGTTGAGGTGATGAAGGTACCGGTGGCGCCGTTGGGGTACTCCAGATAGGCGGTCACCTCGTCCTCCACTTCAATGGTGTGACGCTTGCCCAGATTGCAGAAGCCGGTGACCCGCGCCGGCATGCCGGTGAGCCACTGCAGCAAGTCAAGATTGTGCGGGCATTGATTGAGCAGGACGCCGCCGCCTTCACCTTGCCAGGTGGCGCGCCAGCCGCCGCTGGCGTAGTACGCCTCCGTGCGAAACCAGTTGGTAATCACCCAACTCACACGGATGATCTCCCCAAGCTCTCCGCGCTGGATAAGCTCTCTCACCTTGCGGTACGTGGGATCCGTCCGCTGGTTGAACATAGCCGCAAACACCTGGCGCTTGTCCGTGTGAGCGGCAATAAGCCGTTCGCAATCAGCTTTGTGGACGGAGATGGGCTTTTCTACCAAGGTATGCAATCCCTGCTCCAGCGCATCAATCCCGATGGTGGTGTGGTCATAGTGCGGCGTAGCGATGACTACGGCATCCACGCGGCCGGAGCGAATCAGCTTGGCGCTGTCCGCGAATGTGGCAACCTCAGAGAGTCCTCCGAACGCGTCTAGGCGCCGCGGATCCGTGTCGCACACCGCCGTCAACCGGGCTCTGCCAATCTGATCCTCCGCGAACCGCATGGCATGGCTGGTACCCATGCCGCCAACCCCAATGACTCCTACGCGCACCTCGTCCATCGTCTTAGCCTCCACTGTTGTGTACCTACCGTTTGTTTCACGTATGCCGTGAGACGCAACCTGAGCCTGGCAAATCTGAGCACCTTTGGCAAGCGCTTGCGCCCTGCAGGGTGCTCGTGTACCGTAGCGGCTGTGAACGCCATTGCGTACCTGGTTCCGGTAGAGCTTGTCCTGTCCTTCGGAGGCGATATCGCGCTGATGTTTGACGGCAATCGAAAGGCGTTTGTGGTGGGGCTCGCGCTCTTCCTCTCCGCGCACATCGCCTATGCGGTGGTCTTCACGCTCCTTGGCTTCTACTACGGCGGACAGTTCTTGATTGCCTCGGGAGCGTTGCTGGTAGCGTGAGGGGTGATAGCGTCGTGCATAGAGGCAGCCGGGTCGCCGCCCGAAGCGGATTCTCGTGCTACCGCACTCAAACATCGAACTCCAGCACGGGCCGCTCCGCGGGATTGTACCCCTCTTCGATGATCCCTTCAGGTCCGGGACGCAGCACGGTCCTGCGCGCGCCCTTTTCCGGGGCGTGATACTCCTGCGTACCGAAGAGCGCGACGGCGCCGCTGAAGATAGTGTCTTCCACCACCAGCCGCGATCCGCGCGACGCGCGGAGATAGTCGCGAAGCTCGTGAACGCGCTGCCTGAGCTCCGACATGGCCCGGTCCAGCTCACGCATCTCTGTGTAGAGCTGCTCCCTTGCGGTGACCAGTCGCTCATCGCTCCTGCCCTCCGCAAGGGCTCGCTCAACTCTCACAAACTCCTGCTCAACCTGATCTCTCCGGGACTCGGCGTTCTCCTTCTCCGTCCGGGCAGCTCTGAACCGGGCTATCACCTCCGGGTCAAGCCCGACCGACACGTGCACGCGAGCTTCCGCGACCGATCCCAGCTTCTTGCACCACAGAGACCCGCCGACAATGAGCGTTGACGCAATGATCTCAGAGCGCCGCCCGTTGAGCAGGCAATGCTTCCACGCAACCGCGTGCGAGTGCATGATCGCTTCTTCCACCAGAACGTTGCCGTGTGTGGTCACCGTGGCTCCCTCAACGTACTTGGCGAAAAAGTCGCCCTCACAGGAGAGCGTCGCGGCCCCGCCGCCGTTGACTCCGGCTTTGAGCAGTATGCTTCCGCCGGCCCTGATGGTGGCGCGGCCAACGCCA
>CAYTGY010000196.1:0-6518 GCA_964437265.1 uncultured Spirochaetaceae bacterium
GCTCTCGCTCTCTGTTCCGCTGCGCCTTGAGCTCACCGACGCAGGGCCGCGGATCACCATCGATGGTCCGGGGCCCGTTCCGGCACCGATCCCCGCGGGGTTTCCGGTGCCGCCCGCGGATCTGCTCGAGCCGGGCAGGCCGGCACTGAGCATTGGGATGCGGATACACCCGAGCGGGGTCATCCTTGACCCGTACATCCGCTCTTGGGAGGGAGACGAACCCACGCCGGAGGAGGAGCGCGCGATTGTTGATGCGCTGTGGGCGCGGCCGTTCGCGCAGGCGGTCCGAAGCGGCACCGGCTTTGACGAACCGGTCGTTGTCGTGCTCACCATCCGCCGGGATGCGGAACACGCGGCGCTCTGGGCGCCGGACCCTGAGGTGGAGGCGTGGCTGCGCACCATGATGTAGCGGCGCCGTGCCTACCTCGGCCTGATCCAAGACCATCTACGCGCCGCGCAGCAACCGCTGCCGGCGTTCAACGGCTATGCCGACGGCCGCTCCGCCAAAGAGCAGCACGCTATAGGCGAGAAATACATGCTCAATTGAGAGCCGGATGGAGATGAAGCTCCCGAGCATTGGGGCGATAAACCACCCGACGTTCCCCACCGTGGTCAATACGCCAAAGAGCAGGCCGCGGCGCGCTGCGGGAGTGCGCTCGCTCAAGGCAGACTGCAGAAGCGGCTGTACTGCTCCAAAGAAGTAGGTGGACGCGACAAACACCAGCGTAAATGACCACAGCTCGTGCATCCAGAACAACGGGAGCCCAAGCACGGCGGCACCCAACAGGCTCCGCCAGACCAGGCGCTCCTTCCCGTAGCGATCGCCCATCCGTGCAAGCGTGAGCCCCGCCACCGCGGTTACGGCGCCGCGTGCTGCTGAGATGAGCCCGGAGATACTCGCGCTTCCCTGGATGGTTCCCCGGATCTCCTGCACAAAGAGCGGGATGAACGGCACGGTGACCGCACCGCAGAGCCGCGCGGTGAACATGAGCACGAACAGCCCCACGAACGCGGGCGCAAGAAACGACCGGGCGGTGAAGGCGGGCGCCTCGCTGCCGGAGCCGGATCCGGCGAGCAGATTCTTTGAATCACCGTCCGGGTCCACATCGATATCCTTGATCACCAGAAGCACAACCACAAAGCCCGCGAACAGAAACCCGCCACCGATCAAGAAGCTGGTTCGATACCCGAACAACTCGGCGGCGATACCACCGACCGCCGGGCCAATCGATATGCCAATGAAGTTAGCCGATGCCTGAAGCCCCAACGCCGATGAGAGCCGGTGCTTGGGCGTCCCGGTGGCAATGAGCGCTCCGGCGGCGGTCATGGTTCCGGTGAGCGCCCCCTGAAGCAGCCGCATGGCCAGAATGGCCCCCACCGACTGCGCGCGACTGATGATGATCAAGATCACTGATCCGGCGAGCATGGCGCGCAACATCATCGGCTTCTTTCCAATTCTGTCCGCGATCAATCCCCAGATGGGGGCCATGATCCCCATGGTGAGCGCCGGCGCACCGGCGATCAGTCCTGACCAGAGGCGGATCTGTTCCGGATCGCTCAGCCCCAGGTCCTGGATGAAGAAGGGGATGAATGGAAACACAAACCCGAATCCGGTAAGCGAGAGGATCTGCGTGATCAAGGCTGTGTAGAGATTCTTCTGCCACTGCTGCATGATGCGCCCGCGAGGTGAAGCTGTATCATGAATCGAATTGCGGTGACGCGCAAGCGCAGTTGACCACCGCGGTGCCGGTCAGTAGGCTCCGGGTATGAAGATCGGTTTGATTGGTCTCCCCAAATCCGGCAAGACCACCATATTCAATGCACTCACCCGCTCCTCTGCGGAGGTTGCCGAGTATAGCTCGGGCAAGCTGGAACCGAACATCGCGGTTGTGGATGTCGCCGACCCGCGGGTGGATCGGCTCTCCGCCATGTATGAGCCCAAGCGCACCATCCGCGCCACCATTGACGTGATGGACTTCGTGGGCGTGGAAAAAGGCGGCGAGCACCGCGACCTCTTCTCAGGTCCCGCGATGGGTCTGGTCAAGACGTCGGACGCGTTGGCAGCGGTGGTCAGGAACTTCCACAACGATGTGCTGGACTCCACCATGGGACCGCCGCGGCCGGCGGATGACGCGGACGCGGTCCACGGAGAGCTCATCTTGAGCGATCTGGTCTTGGTTGAGACGCGGCTGAGCCGGATTGAGGCGGATCACCAGCGCGGCAAGAAGACCCCGCAGTCGCAAGCCGAACAGAAGACCCTCCAGATGCTGCAGGAAGCGCTCAGTGAGGATCAACCCGTCCGCTCCCTGGACCTGACTCCGGACCAGCGGAAGAGCCTCTCCGGCTATCAACTGCTGTCAGCGAAGCCGTTCCTGGTGATCGTGAACTCAGATGAGGAACGGTATGGGAAGGACGCCGGCTTGCTCGAGTCGCTCAACGAACGGTACCGGGCAATCGAGTTCGCCGGGAGCTTTGAGATGGAGCTGGCGCAGTTTGAGGACGAGGAGGAATCGGCAACGTTTATGGAAGACTTTGGCATCACCGAGTCCGCCCGCGCCCGGCTGACCACGGTGGCCTACGACCTCCTGGGGCTCATCTCGTTCTTCACCGTCGGCAAAGACGAAGTACGTGCGTGGACCATCCACCGTGGAGAGACCGCGTTGGATGCGGCAGGGAGCATTCACACGGACCTGGCCCGCGGCTTTATCCGCGCAGAGTGCTTCTCCTACGATGACCTGATTGAAGCCGGGAGCGAGCAGGCGGTAAAATCGCAGGGCAAGTTCCGCCTGGAGGGGAAGGAGTATCCCGTTTCTGACGGTGACATCCTAAACATCCGCTTCAGCGTGTAGCGTGCTGCGGAAATCGTGGAAACGTAGCTACGCTCTGAAAGCCTCAGGACCCGGGTAGTGCATCCTCCGGCGGGCAACCTCCGGAGGGAAAATCGCATACTCGCACTCACCTACCGTACAGAGCGTTCCATCCGCATCTCGCAGCTCAACGGTGATGTGCGCGCGCTTGGCGGTAGCCGTGTGGCTCACCGCCTCTACCGTGACCGGCCCCTTCTCCGTCAGGAGCGGCCGGTGATACACGACGTTCATTGCCGCGGTCACGCCTGCGGTGGCAAGCTTCACAAAGGTGTACCAGCTCGCCGTCTCATCGATCATGGTGGCCTGAACGCCCCCGTGGACTACCCCCGGGTACCCGGTTAGGTCGGATCTCGGCTCCCAGACGCACTGAACGCCGCGATCGGTCTCAGTGAAGGTCATGCTCAATCCGGCCGCGTTGCCCGGAGCACATCCAAAGCAATTGTAGCCGGGAGTATCGGCGTACGGGTTTGCGAGCGATTGATCGGCCATAGTGCGGAAAGTGTACCGGTCAAGTCGGTTGCTGTATAGTCAACATGGACTACCTCTATTACGCGCTCCTGGATCTGGTAATCGACCGGTACTTCCCGTGCATCGACAATCTGGAAAGCTCCGTGGATGAGCTGGAGCGTGCAATAAGCACAACCCCTAAGGAGGAGCACCTCTCCCTGATCCACCGGCTGCGCGGACAGGCAAACCGAGCACGCTCTATCATCTGGTCGGTCCGGGATGTGACGGCGCGACTGCAGCGCAAGGAGTCACGCTTCCTCACCGAGACCACCGCATTCTACCTCCGGGACGTGACGGATCATGTACTGCATCTGTTGGACTCCACCTCCATGCTTCGAGACACCGCCACCGGTCTGATGGAGCTGTACCTCTCCCGCGTCAGCAACCGGATGAACGAGGTGATGAAGGTGTTGACGATCATATCAACGCTGTTCATTCCCATCACCTTCGTCGCCGGCGTGTACGGGATGAACTTTGTGCACATGCCCGAGCTCACCGTGCGGTGGGCGTATCCGGCGGTGCTCGGCGTGATGGGGGTGATGGTGATTGGGATGCTCTTCTTCTTCAAGAAGAGGAAGTGGTTCTGACTCGGATCAATCCCGCTTCAGCCAGATCTGGCTTGACTTGGCAAAGGCACGCTTCTTCGCCATGAGCAAGTACGCTACAACGGCAAACACCAGGTACGCCGCCGCCACTGCAAACGCCACCCAGAAGTAGCTCATGTTCCCGGTCTCGAAGGCCCGAACCGGGAGATCGATTGAGAGAATCAGCGGGATGACCAGCAGAAACACAATGCCGGATGCGTACGCGTAGTCGCTGGCCACCGGCGTCTCAAAGTCCGGATCAATGACTCGCAACAGCGCAAGTCCGGTAGAGAGTGTGCCCGTGGAGACGCCGAAGATGAGTAGCATCCGGTGAAACGGGTGGTCGTTGAAGATCCGGGACGTGAACCAGGGAATCACCAGAAATGCCAGAAGACCGCCGACGGCGGACAGGATCAGGATCGGCAGCCAGTACTTCCCAACAATGACCAGTGAGATTGCGCCGATTGCGCTGGCAACCATCAGATCTACGGCGAGTCCGGAGACCCGGTTCAGGGTCTGGTAGTCCAGAATGTGATCACTCTTGGTTCCGGTCAGGATTGCCTTGACCAGGATACCCACCATGGCCGCGAAGATGAAGCTGATTCCCCAGAGGTTGGTGGCCAACCGTGCGCCTGCGTCACCGGCCAGGCTCAACAGATAGGTCAGCCCCTGCAGCACTAGATACGCGCCAAAATACGCAATGAGCACGACACCGGCGTTCACCGTCATGGAATCGATCGCCTCAGTCTCCGTGGTGAGGTTGGACCCCACCGGCAGCTTGTCGCCTCGGCGGAGTACCCCACGTTTGACGCCTTGCTTGTTGATAGCGTCCACAAAACGCTGCTCCAGCCAGCCGCGGCGCATGCCGTAGTTGATGAGGAACACGCCGCCAAAGCAGCTGATCAGAAACCCCACCGCAGCGAAGGTCAGACCAATGTCTCCAGCGTCCATGATCCCGGCTACGCGCCACCCGTCACCAATGGCAAACGCCTGGCCGGGCCCCTGCAAGAACCCGAGCGGCATGAGCCACCCGAATGAATGGAAGATATCCGGCATGAAGGTCCGCATGATGAGCAGCGTAAGCAGCATGCCTGCAATCAGCTGAACGGGGAACTGACTGATGACGGACACCGATGTAGCGAAGATTCTGCCGTCACGCTTCTTGGTCCCTGCCGGGGCCTTCCGAAGACTCATCGCGACAAATGAGATGGACAGCAGGTGGTAGGTGAGCTCCTTCAGCGTATCCGTGTTCAGATCAACGAGGGGGAAGACAAAATTATACAGCGGTAAGAGAATAAACCCCGCGGTGAGTGCGTTCGGGATCAGGAAGCGCTGGAAAAACGGAACCCGGCTTCGAATGAACGTTGCAAGCATCAAGGCGGAGGTGATGATCCCCAGGTGCACAAAGAACGTCCAGTTGAACTGCATTTGCTCCTCCGTATTTGGTCCCGGCGCACGCAGGGTTGCTCGGCCGGTGGCCGACTGATATCGATCGACATTATGCATGGAGCTGAACAGTTGAGCAAGACGACCGTAATCCTAAGGACCGCCGGCGGCACCGGATAACGGGTCCGTAGACAGGCTGCCCGGCTTTTGGGCATAGTGAGGACACGAGTCACCACTATGTCAGTGAACATTGAACCTCGACTACTCAAAGGATTTCGTGACACGCTCCCCGGCGACGAGCGCTCACGCGAACAGATCATCCAGACACTCTCCTCCACGTTCAAGACGTATGGGTTTGTCCCCATAGACACGCCGGTACTGGAGTATGCGGAGATCCTCCTGGGCAAGGGAGGCGGTGAGACGGACAAGCAAGTGTATCGCTTTGATGACCAGGGCGGCAGGGACGTGGCGATGCGCTTTGACCTCACGGTTCCGTTCGCACGGTTCATGGCCGGGCATCGGAACGAGCTCTATCTTCCGTTCAAGCGCTATCACATTGCCAAGGCATGGCGCGGTGAGAACACCCAGCGGGGACGCTACCGGGAGTTCATGCAGTGCGACTTTGACATAGTTGGCACCGCGGGTCTCTCGGCGGACCTGGAGATCATACTCTTGATGCGTGCCGCGTTCACGGCACTCGGTGTTGCGGATGTGGAGATCCACGTTGCCCACCGCGGATTGTTCAACCGGTTGCTGACACACGTGGGAGTCGGAGACCACAGTGAAGCGGTGCTGCGCGCAGTGGACAAGCTGCGCAAGATTGGTGAGGCGGAGGTTCGCAGCTTAGTTGCCGCAGAGATTGGCGCGGAAGCGGCGGACGCGGTCATGGCGTTCATTGTTGCCGGAGACTCCAATGAGGCCACGCTGCAGACCATGGAAGAGGCGGTTGGTGGCCCATCCCCGGAGGGCGCGCGGATTCGCGCCGTGTTGGAGGGGGCGGCGGCAGCCGGGTTCTCTACCGGGCTGGTCCTGGACCCGTCTATCACCCGCGGACTCGACTACTACACCGGCATCGTGTTTGAGACGTTCCTGCGCAGGTTGCCTGAGATTGGATCGGTGTGTTCCGGCGGTCGATACGACGATCTGGCAAGCCTCTTCACCAAGGAGCAACTCC
>CAYTGY010000197.1:0-6514 GCA_964437265.1 uncultured Spirochaetaceae bacterium
GTGCAGCGGGTCGATGTCCGTTATGCGGAGCGAGTACGCAACTAGGGAGCCGGCTCCCGAGCCGCGGCCGGGGCCAACCGGGATTCCGTTCTCGCGTGCAAACCGGATGAAATCCCAGACAATGAGGAAATAGCCGGTAAACCCCATAGACGTGATCACGCCAAGCTCGTACTCAAGGCGCTCGGTCTGCTCCCCGGTGACCGGGGCATACCGCTCCCTGAGCCCCTGGTGTGCCAGGTGGGTTAGGTAGGCCTCCGGCGAGTCGAACTCTGAAGGGATCTCGTACTCCGGCAGGAGCGGGCCGGGGAGCTCGATGTCGAACGCACACTCGGCGGCGATGCGAGCGGTGTTTTCCACGGCCTCCGGCAGATCCGCGTACAGCTCGCGCATCTGCGTGTCGCTCTTGAGGTAAAACTCATTGGTGGTGAACCGGAAGCGACTCTCATCGCTGCGCTTCTTGTTTCCGCCAATGCACAGGAGCACGTCATGTGCGGCGGCATCTTCTTCGCGGACGTAGTAGCTCTCGTTTGCTGCAACCAGCCCCACTCCGTACTCGTTGCCCAGTTCGATCAGCCTGCGACGTAGGACCTGCTGCTCAGGTATGCGATGATTGTTCAGTTCCAGATAGACGTTCTCTTTGCCATAGATCCGGATGTAGAACTCCAATCGGCGTTTGGCCCGCTCAATCTGATTCATCAACAGAAATCGCGGAATGTCGCCATTGATTGACCCGGTAAGGCAGATCAGGTCGTGCGCGTGGCGTTCCAGCAACTCGTCGTCTATGCGCGGGCGGTAGTAAAACCCTTCCGTATAACCGGCGGATGAGAGCTTCAAGAGGTTGCGGTAGCCCGCATCGGACTTGGCAATGAGCAGCAGCCGCCCGGCGCGTAGACCCGTGTCCGTTGCCGAGCGTGCATGGCGCGACTCCGCGGCGAGGAAGAAGTCACATCCAATGATCGGCTGGATGCCGACCTTGGTGCATGCCTTGTGGAACTCGAGGGCCGCAAAGAGGTTGCCGTCGTCTGCGATGCCGATTGCGGTCATGCCAAGTTCTTTAGCACGCGCAACCAGATCACGAACGCGTGAGGAACTCCGCAAGAGACTGTAGTCAGTATGGTTATGCAGGCCAACGAACGTCGCCAAGGGTGAGGAAGCCTCCCAGTCGCGATTCAACTATACCGGTTCAAGGGGCGGCTGTCCACGGAGGAGTTCGGGTTACCGGAGCCCCCGGACAAATGCAACTGCAAGCTGGACCAACCGGTAGCGCTGCAAACTGCTGAGTTGCTGGGCGGGACCCGCTACTTCCGCCGCGAACGCCCGAGCCTCTCGCAGCGGTATCGGCAGGCGGCGGCCCGCCAGCTCACCTTCCGCATTCTTGTCTCTGATCAGCTGTGGTCCGCCCACCGTGGCGGCTACTCGCAGATCTTCCAGTATGCCGTTGCCGGTTCGCGCGAGCGCGCAGAACGTCAGCGGTTCGGTTTCCGGGAGTAGCTCATTCCCGTCACGGAAGAAGGAGCTGTGATTCCAGTTGCTCAGGGGTACGCGGACTCGGCTGATGAGCGTACCTGGATCAATGGAAAGCCCCCCGTTTGCCGTGTGCAGCTGACTGATCGACGTCCAGCGGGTGTGACCCAACCGGCGCGTCTCAACCCGCGCGTCCAGGAGTGAGAGCACCGAAATGCTCGTCATGAGGCCGTCCGGCACCGCCAGATTCCCCCCTAACGTTGCGAGGCCGCGGACCGCGGGCGGCACCATGCGTGTGGCTGCCTGGAAAAGCACCCGGGGCAGATGATCGGGACCCAGACGGACGATCTCAGCGAGCGGTACTGTAGCACCAATGTCAATGGTCCGTTCCGTTCGTGCCGTGCGCCGGAGATCTTGAACGTCCTGAAGTGAGACCATCGCATCGGGCAACTCGACAAATCTCCCCTGTCGACGGCCCAGCACGTAGGTTCCGCCGGCGTAGATCAACGCCTCCGGAGTGCGCTTGAGGATATGCAGCACCTCATTCAGCGTATCCGGGAAGTAGATGCGCGGACCACTATGTCTGGCCACGTTCAGCCCTCCTTCGTCTCAGTCGGGCGGCGTTCTCAATCCCGGTTGCGAGCCGTTCGTAGACCGTGCACCTGCAGTGCACCCCGCTGATCGTGTCCGCAATCTGCTGTTCAGTGGGCTCCAACGTGTTCTGCAGTAACATATGGACGGAGAGAAACTTGCCGGCGGCGCAAAAACGGCACGGATAGGCGCCGGCACGTTCAAACCCTCGCTCAATGTCGATGAACTCGCGCGTCTGCATCAAGCCTTCGAGTGTCATGATCTCGCTGCCATAGGCCCGGAACGCCGGGATCATGCAGGAGGGCGATAGCTCGTGGTTGAAGACGATGAGGCAGGAACCGCATTGCCCCTGCAAACACCCCGGACGAGCGCCGCGGAGGTTGAAGCGCAGCCGCAACACGTCCACCATCAACTCCGCAGGATCCGTATCCACCGAAACCGGCTCACCATTCAAGCGAAAGTTGATCTTCATGGCTGCGCCTCTGCGTCGGTCATGTAGTCGTGCAGTGCATGTGCACCGGAGGGGACGCGGTCAATGTAGAAGCCGGTGGCCTGGCTGACCGCGGCGGCAAAGGCGGCCGGGACGCAGCTGTACGGAAGGTTAGCCACCCCGCGTGGGCGGCTCCCGGGCGTTTCCCGCAGATTGATATGTAGCGCGGGGCGCTGCGTGCCGGAGCGCTCGCGGTACACCACAAGACCGTGCTGGTCTATGGCGCCGTCACGAAAGGCCACCCCCTCCCCGGCGCTCCAGTCTAGTGCCTGATAGACGCTCATCTCAACGGCTCTTCGTGCCTCCTCCTCGTCTATCAGCTTCCCGGCGTCAATGCAAAGCCACACATCGGTGGCGCGGCATTCGAGCGTGTTCGGGTCAACGGCCACCTCCACCACCGCCGCGGCACGTGCTGCTCGGACGAATGGACTTCCCTCAAGCCGCTCCGGGTTCCAGTCCGGGGCCACGGTGCGCCGGCCCGCTTTGCGAACTTCAATGGGGAGCGGATTGCGGAACCGGCGGCGCTTCACCGCGGTAGCAGCCTTCTCTACAAGTTCTGTCATGAGCGTGACATTCTTTGAGATGATCGCCGGTCCGGCATCCGGCGCAACCGAGGTGTCGCGGGTCTCCAGCTGCACCGCTTGAGGATCGAGCTCAAGGATCTCCGCGACTCTGGTCCGCCAGTAGTCGGACACCGCCGAGCTTCCGGCCACCGCACTACAGAGGATGCGTGCGGTCCCACCCTGTTCCAAGCGAACCTTCACAGCCGCGCCGTCCAGCGTCACGCTTCCGCTCAATGCTCCGGGCGGCTCGTATGCGAACGCGATTCCTATGCCGTGACAGGTGCGAGGTTCGTCCTTGAAGGCGTTGCGTCGTTTCTTTTGGAGCTCGTAGGCAGCGGAGCGACGCGAGAAGTCCGCCGCGTCAGCAACGGCCGAAAGGACGCCGGCGGGATCTGCCGCCACGCGCGTGCGGCCGCTGGTAACGGTCTCCGCCCCCACCGTGGCCAGATTTGCGGTGCGCCACTCATATGGCTCCAGTTGCGCGACTTCGGTGATCCGCGCCACATGGGTCTCTGCGGCAAAGAAGCCGCTATCGATGCCAAAACCCGCGTAGCAGTTCATGGGCGGAAGATTCGTTTTGACTGCTACCGCTTCCACATCGTAGTGGTGGCAGTGGTAGAGGCCAAGCGAGGCTATCACCAGCTGTGCCAGGATCTCCTCCGTGAAGAGGGCGTACGCGCCGGCGTTGTACGCCATGCGGACCTTTGCCGCCACCAGACGCCCCTCTGAATCGTGACCGGTGATGTAGTGAGCCGCTACCGGAGCGCGCTTGGGCGAGAAGCGGAAATCCTCAACGCTTGAGTACACGAGCTTCACCGGAAGTTGATAGCTGTTGGCCAGCAGTGCCGCATGCGCGGCCACCACGCTCGGATACCAGAGCTTGCCGTCCAGGGCAACGCCGGGATCGTAGGCAATGACGCGGCAGGCACGCTCCTTGATCCCCAATACGGCTGCAACCGACCGCTGGACGTGGTGCGGCCATTGCGTTGCCACGTGGATGACCATGGTCTCCCCGTCAAGAACCGCGATGGCTCCGTGCGGCTCAGAGTACAAATGATCCTGTACTCCCGTGCGATAGCGGCCTTCGACAATCTGGAAGCAGTCGGAGAGCTCGCGCTCCGGATTCCCGCTGAAGCGGTGTTTTCTACCCACAATCTGATCTTCGGTGAAGTGCTCAAACTGATATGCCGGTGGCAATGGGGCCACCGGCGGTAGTGCGAGCGCCGCGGCGGCAAGCGCCTGGCGCTGGGACTCTGCCGCGACCAGTGCGATCGGTTCTCCCACGTAGCGGACCTCGCCGTCAGCCAGAACCGGGACTGCTGCGCCGTCCACGTCAATCACGGTACTCCCGGGAATGTCGCGGACAAAAAGCGCCCCATCGGACGGTTCCTCCGCTTCCTCAACGGTCCCGCGGCTCACCGGAGACCGAACGGTCTGGCCATAGAGCATGCCGGGGAGATACATGTCGCTGATGAAGTTGCCTTTGCCGCGAATGATGCGGCGCATCGATTTAGCCATGAATGTGCCGGCGCCCTGTCTCCGCTACCGCCGCCGCCACGCGCTCAACCTCCTGGTCTGAGAGGGTTGGGTAGATCGGCAGACTGATCGCTTCGCGGTAGCACCGTAATGATACCGGATAGTCCCGCGGTTGCAAGCCGTACCGCTCTTTGTAGTAGGTCATAAGGTGAAGCGGGACATAGTGCACTGAGGTGCCGACGCCGCGATCCGCCAACTCCTGGATAAAATGATCGCGAGAGATGGACAGCCGCGTGAGATTGAGGCGCAACACAAACAGGTGCCAAGAGCCGGTAGGATCTTCCGGCGGGAGCCGAAAAACCTCTGAATCCGCCAGCGTGCTGCGGTAGTACTCCGCGATTCGCAACCGAGCCTTGCGCATTGCATCAGCCTTTTTCAGTTGCACTCTCCCGATTGCCGCCAGGAGATCCGGAAGATTGTACTTGAACCCCGCCTCCACCACGTCGTACCGCCATGCAGGCCGGTCGGAGGTGTACCGGTCCCACGCAGGCCGGTCAAGGCCATGGAGACGCATGACCGCCAGTCTACGGGCAAGCTCGTCGGAGTCAGTGACCACCATGCCGCCCTCACCGGTCGTCATGGTTTTGTTTGCGTAGAAGCTGTATACGCCGGCGGTGCCGGCGGTCCCAATGTGCGTGCCGGAGGCGGTGCCGGGGAACGCGTGAGCTGCGTCTTCGATGACCGCCACCGGTTTGCCGTAGCGTGTTTCCGCGTCGGAGGCGGCCGCGTTGATTGCGGCCATATCACAGCTTCGCCCGCCGATATGCACCGGCATGACGGCGCGCACCCCGTGACGCGTGTCACACGCCTCACGCAGGCGCTCCGGGTCCATGTTCAGCGATCGCTCGTCGATGTCCACAAAGAGCGGGTCTGCTCCCAGGTAGCGAATCACCTCTGCGCTTGCCGTAAAGGTGTATGGGCTCACCGCGACCTTGTCTCCGGCCCGGATGCCGGCCGCCTCCAGGGCCAGGTGCAAGCCGGCGGTAGCCGAGCTCACGGCAAGCGCGTGTCGAGCACCGACAACCTCCGCGAACTCGCGCTCAAACGCAAGCGCCACCTTGCCGGTGGTGAGCCAACCGCTACGCATCACCTCCAGCACCGCCTGTTCCTCCTCTCCGCCAAGCGCCGGCCGAGAGAAGGCGACAAACGTATCAGTACTCGGGCTCATCATCGGGAGTGGGGACCGACGGGAGGTATCCGGCGATTGCCGCACGAAGAACGCGGCGGTTGCGGTAGTCTTCGGCCCGCGCCGGATCGAAGTAGCACAACGGTGTGAGCGTGTCGATCAACTGTTCAAGGCTGCCGCGGTCCGGCGGGGTGCGCCGGACTCGGTTGATCCGCGGGTAGGGGGTGGGCGCCGGGACCTCGTTATGGTCAAAGAGCCGTTCTTCGACCTTCTCTCCGGGCCGCATGCCGATGTAGGAAAGCGCGATGTCATATCCCGGCTCGAAACCGTAGAACCGGATCATCTGCTCGGCAAGGTCGCGAATGCGAACCGGAGTGCCCATATCCAACAGGTACAGCTGTCCGGAGTCTCCTACGCCGCCGGCCTGCAGGACTAGTGAAGCAGCTTCGGGGATCGTCATGAAGAATCGGGTGGTATCCTGGTTCGTGATGGTCACGGGGGCGCCCTTGAGGATTTGACGACGGAGCAGCGGTAGGATCCTGCCTCTGGAGCCCAGGACATTGCCAAACCGGACCACCATGAACCGAGCATCTGTCCGGCTGGTGGAGAGCACCAGGTCCTCCGCTATTCGTTTTGAGGCCCCGTAGATGCTGGTTGGCTCAACGACTTTGTCCGTGGAGATCATGACCAGGCGTTCCACCGCCGCATCCCGCGCAGATTCAACCAGGTTGAGCGTTCCGAACA
>CAYTGY010000198.1:0-6507 GCA_964437265.1 uncultured Spirochaetaceae bacterium
GTCCAGCACCGACCGTGCAAGACTGGAGCTACCGGCGAACGCTTCAGCCCTGCCCAGAATGATGCAGTTGACCACAATCAGCTGCACAAAAACGCCAAGGCTCGCGGATAGGGATGGAGCATATGCCTGCATGACCAGGTCCACTATTGTGACGAAGCTCGCGATGATGACGATGTAGGAGGGTATGCGAACCTTCTCAGGAATGAAGTCCCGAAGCAGCGATACAAAGACGTTTGATCCTAGGAGGACGAATATCACACCCGCCCCCATGCCCAGCGCATTGACCACCTGAGTAGAGACGGCCAGCGCCGGGCACAGTCCCAGAAGGATGATGAAGATCGGGTTCTCCTTAAAGAGCCCCTTGGTGAACTCGCCAAGCATACTACTCCCCTTGCTCCACCACCGATTGAACGGTACGTCTGCCGGTCTCGAGCGCCTGCGCAATACCCATGAATGTGACGGTGGCGCCCGTGATCGCATCCGCCTCTGCGACCGGGAGCTCGTTCTTTGCGGTCGGGATTGGCGCGCCCGCCCCGTGGCCGGCGAATTTGTCCATGTACTGGGGGTCTTCCGCCTTCTTGCCCAGACCGGGGGTTTCCGTGTTCTCCATAAGCCGTGCGGCAAAGAGCTCGCCGTCCGGGTAGTAGCCGGCCAGAATGCGCATATCCCCGCCATAGCCCAGCCCAACCAGGTCAGCCACATACGCGGCCGGTTCGCGGCCGGCTGTGACCGCGCCGGACCACGCAGGATAGACAGCCCGGACTCCCTCCTGCACGGCAACGTCCAGCGCGTCACCAATTGCCGGCTCCGGCCCGCGAGCCTCCTCCAGCACCGACTGAATCCCGGCCTGGAACGCCCGACGACGATTCTCCTCAATTGCCGGCGCCGTGACGGCGTTGACCAACCCCAACACCACGGCCGACGCCGCACAGACCGCTGCGAGCCGTCCGCCAATGCTGAGCAACTGCCGAATGTGCTCGCGTTGTTGCGCGGTAGTGGTGCGCACGGCGAACAGCCGCCGGTAGATGGGCGTGCGGCTCGACGTAGCGGCCGGCCTGGGTTGCTTCTTCGCCGGGGTCTTTGCGGTCGGTTTCTTGGTGGTTGCGGCTGCGCTCTTCTTGCGCTGCTTCTTACTCATGCGTCACGCTCCGCGGCGGCGGCAGTCCCAAACGGCCGGGGTCGCGTGGCTCGGTCAATCAGCGGAACGAAGATGTTCATGAGAATTATGGCCAGGCTCACGCCCTCCGGAAAGGAGCCGTAGGTCCGAATGAGGAACGTCAGGAAGCCCGCCCCTGCTCCATAGATCAGCATTCCGCTCGGTTGCATGGGAGAGGTGACCATATCCGTGGCCATATAGAAGACACCCAGGATCAGGCCTCCGGAGAGCGCATGGAACAGAACGTCCCCAGCGAAGATGCCCTCCCCGTGCGCCACACCGCCGAATACCCACGTCAGAAGCGCAAACACGCCAAAATAGCTTGCTGGAATCTCCCAGCTGATGATTCCGGTCGCAAAGAGGTATACGGTGCCGACCAGCAGCAACAGCGCTGAGACCTCGCCAATGCATCCGGGAGTGTTTCCCAGAAACAGGTCCACATACCCGCCGGGGAGCGAGATTCCGACCGGTTCAAGCAGGTTGAAGTTCAGCCACGACGTGACCCGTCCGTCGGCAGCAGATTGCGGGAACCCCAGCTCCCGCAGCAGCGAGAGTGGCCCACCGGTTGGGCCGGCGGCGCCGGCAATACCGGTCTTCACCGCTCCAAGAACCGTGGCGGAACTGAACCCGTCTGGGACGGGGATGGTGGCAGGCATACTCCAGGTGGTCATCTCGCTGGTCCAGGAAAAGAAGACGAATACTCGACCGGCCAGCGCGGGGTTCATCCAATTTGCCCCCAGACCACCAAAGGTCCACTTGACCACGGTAATCGCAAAGACGCTCGCGATCACGGGGATCGCAAAGGGAACGGCCGGCGGCATATTCATGCCCACCAGAAGTCCCGTCAGCAGGGCGCTGCCGTCACCCAGGGTGAGTCTGCCCACCATCAGGCCCATGAGGTATTCGGTCCCAACGGCGGCAACCATTGAGACAACCATCACCCAAAGCGCTCGCAGCCCAAAAACATAGACACCCCACGCGGCGGCCGGCACCAGACATACGCTAACGGTCCACATGATCCGCGCCGTACTGAACCGATCATGAAACTGCGGAGAACTGGTAACCACCAGGTCTTGCGGGAGCTGGGGCGAATCGCTCACGATGCTGCCTTCCTTTTCCGAGCCATGACCTTTCCTATACGGAGTCCCTGCACAAGCGGGATCCGCGCAGGGCAGATGTAGCTGCAGCTCCCACATTCGCGGCAATCCATGAGCCCCGCATCCACTGCAACGTCGTACTCGAAATGATCTATCAACTTGAACAGCCGGGTGGGCTGCAGCCCTACCGGACACGCGGCGGTACAACGGCCGCACTGGATGCACGCGGTACGCGGAGCAGCGCGAACTTCACGGGCGGTCAATGCAAGCACACCGCTGGTGCCCTTGGTCACCGGCGTAGAAAGGTCATATACCGTCTGACCCATCATCGGCCCGCCCACGACGATCTTCTCCGGCATTTCGCGGAAACCGCCGCACTCTTCAAAGAGCTCCGAGATAGGCGTTCCAATCCGAACCTTCAGATTGCCGGGCTTCTTGATGGCTCCCCCGGAGACCGTGATCAGCCGCTCAATCAGCGGCTTCCCCAACACCACGGCTTCATAGATGGCGTGAAGCGTCCCGGCGTTTGATACCACGCAGCCAATGTCCAGGGGAAGTCCGCCGGAGGGTACTTCACGCTTGGTGATGGCCTTGATGACCATCTTCTCGTCTCCCTGAGGATACTTGACCCGCAGCGGTTGGACACGGACGTCCACCCCCATGCTCGCCACTGTCTTGCGAATCTGGGCGATTGCATCCGGCTTGTTTGCTTCAATGGCTACCACTATCTGCGCCGGCTTTAGTATCCGTGCGGCTATCCGCAATCCCGTCAGCAACTGCTCAGGGCGCTCAACCATGAGTCGGTGGTCGGCTGAGAGATAGGGCTCACACTCAGTGCCGTTGAGGATCAAGTACTCACAACGCAGTCCTTCCGGAAGCGTGAACTTCACGTGCGTGGGGAACGTCGCTCCGCCAAGCCCAACAATGCCGTGATCTTGAATCACCGCACGCAGAGCCGTGGCGTCCATCCCGGACCAGTCGCGTTTGGAGCGAGCTTTGCCGAGTTGCTCGAATTCACCCTTGAGCTCCAGAACAATCGCCTGCGATGTCACACCATTCGGGAGCCGAACAGTCCGGATCTCCGTCACCGTACCGGGAATTGGACTGTGGATATTGGCACTTACAAAACCTGCGGCCTTGCCAATGAGCATCCCCTCGCGAACGTCGTCACCCGGTTGGACCAGGGACTCGCTTGGCGCTCCAATGTGCTGCTGCAGCGGGACGATGCACTCGGATGGAATGACTGCGTTCCACGAAGGGACATCGGAGGTGAGTTCCTTCCGCTCCAGCGGATGGATACCTCCATTCGAAAATGTTACGGTACGCACTATGCTACCTGTCGTCGTCTCTTGATCGGGTCCAAGACACTTGTATGTCTTGACCATCTGATGCCACCCAGCAGAAATGGACCAAAGACCAAGAATACGAACACTGAGTGTTGTAAGAGTTGTGGGTACCTGGAGTATAGCTCAGGCATACGGGTCACCACAACCCCTGAGGGTTCGCCGCCCATGCGGAGCAACTGCGGGAGGCCCGGCACGGAGAGGACGTCGGAAAGCCATGATGCGTCAAAAACCAGTTGGATCTCCTGATAGGGTCGATAGAGGCCGTCGTCCGCCACGTGGTAGCGCGTAAGCTCAACCTGCTCGCCTGATACCGGCATCCGATATGGCCGGCCGAACATCAGTGCCTGCTGGTAGGCGGCGTGTGCCACATAGTCCGCGAGATTCGGTGCGGCGTTCGGCAACGCTGCTTCAAAGAGTGCGGCAAGGCCGGGATAGGTGCACTCATACGAGTCCACAGTCGCGGTCGGCCGCGGAACGGCTACCGGAGCGCGCCCGCCGATTCGCGCCGCCACCGGCGGGAGCACCAGCACCGCCAGCGCCAGTAGCGGAGCGGCAACCGCACGCTTGGCGCTGCCCGCGATCGTCACCGGCAGGAATAGCCGGTGATCCTGGCGCCGCCACCGGAACACCAGCCACGCGGCACCAACACCCACAACGCCGGCTGTCCCGGCAACAGCCACCGCGAGCGAGGCGAGCAACGAGCCGGCTCCAACTGCTACCGCGTACCCGAATGAGGCAGCAGAGGCGAGCGCGTACCATACTGCGCGTTGGACCGTTTCCCGCTGGATCCTGCGACCGTAGTTCCAGTAGGCACGCGTGGCCTCAAACAATTCGGCGGCGATGAGTGACCAGAGATAGTAAAGCGCTCCGGCCACCGCGGCAGCGACGACGCCGCCAAAAACCACGAACGGTATCCAGGGCACGCCGCCCGCCACGACTAGGACCCGGTCCAACATCGCGGCGCCGCGACTACGGACCATCATGGTGACAGTGAGTGCGAACGCACCGCCGAACACCACCAGGGAGGCTATGAGCGGCAACGGTCGCCACTCCAACACCATGGCTTCGCGACCAAGTGCGGCGCGAACCCGTCCGGCCAGTTGCACGGCACCGCCCGCGTGCGGGACATACACTATGGAATACTCGTGATCACCGTCGTCGGCGGTGAAGTATCGCGTAATCCCCGTCACATAGGGATCCAGACGGGGGTCACGGGGATCTAGGCGGTTGGGTATGTCCGCAACCCGAACCTGCTCCACTCCCACAAAGCGGCTGATGGACACCGTTTCGCGCGCTGCACTGATTGCGCCGGATACGCCCGTCCCTTCAAGACGCGACAGCGCATCCGCGGCGTCATGGGGGGTGACCACGGTGTAGTACCCAGGCCAGGCGGAGGTAGCGCGATAGAGCGCCGGGGTGATGATGAACAGCATCAGCGACAGGACGGTGAGAGCGCTTGAGATTCCAAAAAGTGCGCCCACACGCCAGACGGCGTGCCTTGCGGGCCGATTTGACGACACGTGTAGCGTCAGAGTCTGTTTCCAACGCATCTCTTTGTCAACCAATGCCGCGCGGCAGAAGCCGGCGGACCGTGGTACCATGCACGGGTGTCGGAGCGCACTGCATTGAACCTAGGACCAAACGACGACGGACGCCGTGTAGATCGTATTCTGCGGCGGACCCTTCGAGGCGCCGCACTGGCCCAGATCTACCGGGCAATCCGAACCGGCGCGGTCCGACTCAACGGACGCCGTACGCGCGAGTCCGTTCGAGCGCACTCCGGAGACACGCTCTCCCTACCGGCGTGGCTCGCAAGCGCGTACACACCCCAGGCAGGAGACACCGCCGGGCAGGGAACGCTGGGTGACCGAATCCTCTATCAGGACGGCGACGTCTTGGTGGTCAATAAGCGAGCGGGCGAGCTGACGCACGGGCCCGGATCACTGGCTGAGGTGGTGCAGCGGCACCTGGCTGGTGCGGTGGCTCCGGGCGTCAGCTTCTCTCCCGGTCCACTACACCGGCTTGATCGCAATACCAGCGGGGCAGTTGCGTTCTCGGTTTCGCTCCAGGGTGCGCGAGCGTTCAGCGCGCAACTGGCCGAAGGCCGGACGCTCAAAGTGTACCTCGCCTTGCTCTCGGGCATACTTGGCGCGGAAACGGAGGTAGTGTGGGAGAGCACCCTGGCGCGAGACCGAAAGCGGCGGGTGACCGAGCCGGTATCCGAAGGAAGGCACGCGGTGAGCAGGGTGCAACCCGTTGCCGGCCACCAGGACTGGACGCTTGCGTTGGTCCGCCTCGAGACCGGCAGAGCGCATCAGATTCGCGCACAGGCCGCCGAGTACGGGGTTCCCCTCATAGGAGACCGCAAATACGGCGGGCCGGTGTGGGACGGGAGCCGCTATCTGCTGCATGCGGCCGTGTTGCGGTTCCGTACCGGAGCCTCGCCCGTCACCGTGGTGGCGCCGCTTCATCCGGAGGATCGGAAGCGACTGGTAGCGCGATGCGGAACGGATTCGGTGGCGCTCGCTGAATTCCGGCTCAGAGCGTTTCACCAACCGTAGCGGCAGTCACTATACTGTAGGCGTGGCAAGATTTCTGGACCGCATCCTCAATCGCCTCCGCGGGATAACCGTGTACGCGCTGGTTGGCAAGACCGGTTCAGGAAAGAGCTTCCGTGCGGGACTCATCATGGAGAAGTACGGGATCGACATGATGATTGACGACGGACTGCTGATTCGCGACCAACGTATCCTGGCAGGCCGCTCCGCCAAGCGGGAGAAGAGCTACCTAGCGGCGGTAAAGACCGCTCTTTTTAATGATCGGCAACACCGCAAAGAGGTGCAGGACGCGCTCGAGGCTCAGAAGTTCAAGAAGATCCTCATTTTGGGGACGAGCGAGCGCATGGCGG
>CAYTGY010000199.1:0-6488 GCA_964437265.1 uncultured Spirochaetaceae bacterium
AATCGGCGTGCCGTTCCCCGTCAGCATCATGGTGGAGACTTTTGGCACGGGTACTGTTCCTGAGTCGCGGATTGAGAAGGCAATTGAGAAGACCTTTGACCTCACCCCGGCCGGGATCATCAGCAAGCTTGGGCTCAAGGCCCCCATCTTCCAGGAAACGGTAAACTACGGTCACTTTGGCCGGCCCGGGATCTCCTGGGAGGAAACGGATAAGGCGGAGGAGCTCAAGGCCGCGGCAGGCTGATTGGTCTCGCGGCGCCGAGGGGCGCCGCGACGAGGAGGAGCGGTGGCGCACAAGGATGACGTTCAGGCGATTGTTTCCGGACTGCGGCGCCGCGCTGCTGAGCGCAAACGCCGCACCGCCGTGCGAGCAACGGAAGCCCGCCGCGCCGTTACAGAGCTGGCGCGGCGGCTTTTGGAGGTAGATCCTGAGATCTCCCGGATTGTGCTGTTTGGATCTCTGGCTGAACAGGAGATTCCGGCGAACGAAGACTTTGACATTGACCTGGCGGTTGAGACGGAGCGCTACCTGGAGTTGGCCGCTGTAGCGGAAGCGTGCCCGTTCCCCGTTGATCTGGTAGACTTGCACAACGTGCGGGAGGCGGTGGCCAGAGAGATCCGCACGTACGGAACGGTGCTCTATGACAAACGAACAGGCTGGGCTGAGCAGGTTGATTGAGCAGCTCTCCGCGGACATTCGAGAATTGGAACGGTTGGAAACCCAGAACCGTACCGCCCAGGCGCGGATCGACGCCGGCGCTACGGATGAGCTCGATTGGGCCGCTCTGGGCTACACCATTCACAACATCTATGGACTCATCGAAAACTACTTCCTTCGCATCGCGAAATTCTTCGGTAATGATCTGGATCGCGAGCAGTGGCATAGGAGTCTGCTTGAACGTATGAGCATCCCGGTCCCGGGTGTACGGCCTCCGGTGATTACCCGAGACCAGATGTACCACCTGGATGACCTGCGGAGATTTCGTCACGCGTTCCGCAATCTGTACCAAGCGCCGCTTGATCCGGAAAAGCTTCAGGTGGTACAGCGACGGGTTCCTGGAGCCCTCCAGGAGATCCGCGCGTCTCACCACACATTTGCGACTACGCTCTCCGAGGCGCGCGACGCCTTGGCCGCAGAACAGGGCCCGAATGACTGACCCCAAGACCTTACGAGAGCTTGTCTTCCCGCTCTATGAGCTGGCGGTCACCGCCGGAGCGGAGATCATGCGCATCTACCGCAATGAGGATCTTGCCGTGGAGGCAAAACCGGATCAGAGCCCGCTCACCGGCGCGGACAAAGCCGCACACCGGATCATTGCGGAGGGTCTGCTGGAGCACACCCCGGAGATCCCGCTGCTGAGTGAAGAGGGCCATCACGCCGCTTTCAGCGACCGTTCCTCCTGGGATGAGCTCTGGCTGGTGGATCCCCTGGACGGCACCAAAGAATTCATTGCCGGTCGTAATGAGTTCACGGTGAACATTGCGTTGGTTCAACACGGCGTGCCGGTCCTGGGCGTGGTCTATTCCCCCGCCCTGGGCGAGGGCTTTGCCGGCGACGCGCCACCGGCCGCCGCGGGCACCACCGGGCCGCAGCCCGCCCCCCGTCCCGCCGCAACCTTCTATCACGCGCCGGCCGGCTGCCCGCTTGCCCCGCAGCCCGGCGCCTCGGCTCCACGAGGCCCGGTCCGCGTGGTTGCCAGCCGTAGTCATCTCAACCAGGAAACGGCGGACTACATCGCCGTGCTGGAGGAGCGCCTGTCCGCGAAGGGGCGTTCCGTTGAGCGTGTGACCTACGGAAGCTCGCTCAAGCTCTGCAGACTGGCGGACGGCAGCGCGGAGATCTACCCGCGCTTTGCCCCCACTATGGAGTGGGACACCGCAGCCGGGCACGCGGTCCTCCGTGCCGCGGGCGGCGACTGCATGGCCGTGGAGCCGCGCGGCATGCACGAAGCCGGCGCGCCCGACGACGGGCCCGGCACGCCACGCGCCGCCCTGCGGTACAACAAGCCGGATCTGCACAACCCGTACTTCTTGGCGTACAGCGCACAGGGCCGGCATTTGGTGGTACTGTAGAGCCTCGTCATATGGGTACGGACAGCGCGGCAGAAGCAGACAGCGGCGCCGGAAGCGGCACACCTCAACACGGACCAGAGCGCCGGCACTCGCCCAACGTGACGTGGGAGGACCATGGCGTTGATCGGAGTGAACATGAAGCCGCTACCGGCCACCGGGCAGTGGTGGTCTGGTTCACCGGCCTACCCGCTGCCGGCAAGTCCACCATTGCCCGCGCGGTAGAGCGCGCGCTCTTTGCCTCCGGGCGGCGGGTGGTACGGCTTGATGGTGACAATGTGCGCCACGGCCTCTGCGGAGATCTTGGCTTCACGGAGACAGACCGGGAGGAGAACATCCGTCGCGTGGCGGAGGTGGCGCGGCTCTTCTTTGACAACGGCGCCATTGCACTGTGCACCTTTGTCTCCCCATACGCCTCAGACCGGGCCTTTGCCCGCAGCCTCCTTCCGGACGGCCGCTTTATTGAGGTCTACGTCAGCTGCTCCGTTGAGGAGTGCCGCCGCCGGGATCCCAAAGGGCTCTACGCCAAGGCGTTCTCCGGGGAGATCCACGGCTTGACCGGCGTGGACGCCCCCTATGAGCCGCCGCAAGACCCTGAGGTAGTGGTTGAGACGGATCGTCTTGATCTCCAGGCCGAGCTAGGACGCGTGCTTTCCGCAATCGAAGAACGGACCAACCTCCGGCCGGAGAGGTGATTCCGACGCGCCGCCGGCTGCCTCCGGAGAGGCGGCGACTATGCAAGCGATGTGGATGTAGCGGTGCCCGGTCCGGCACCGCTTCAGCTCGCACGTCGGCTATCCCTCATGAGCGCCGTGTCCCGCGGCACCGGCCGCCAGGCGGATGTGGTAGACCTCAGGACGACGCGTGGCGTACTGCTCCAGGAGATCCTTACCAAAGGCCGCATTCTCCGCGAGGCCCGCCGCCGCAATATCCACACCAGCGTTCACCAGGATGGAGGACACGCGTGAGCGACGTCGTAGCAAGAAAGCTGGAGAGTCTCGCGCGGTGCAGAGCTGCGTAGGCATCGCTGCGCACCTCTTGTCCGGGAGATCTCAGCCGCTTCCGGAACGCATGGCGGACCTGTTCCCTGCGCGGGAGGTCGCGAAGCCCGCGCCGGACGGGGAGTAACCCGCAGAACCCGCGCGGCCGTTTTCGCCGCCAGATGTCGTTCGCGCCCGAACGTTGGTATCATTACCCGTATGACGCGCCTGTTGCCCAAAGCGATGCTTCTCCTGCTCTCCGTCCTCCTCTTTTCCGGCTGCGGTGCGTTGCCGCGCCAGCCGCGAAGCGGGTGGGCGAATGAGTGGACTCTGCGGTATGCTGACCGCACCGATTCGGCCCGGACGCGCGCGTGTCGCTATTCGGGTCACGCGTGGATGACGGGCGCCGCGGCGGCGACATCGATCTGTACGTGGAGACGGCACTATCCGCGGCGGACGCCAAACGCGCCAGGCTGTTGTCCATCGCCGACATGCAACTGTCGTTAGGTGAGCAGAAGATCGACCGACAGGCGGTGAGCCTATGACCACGCACCCTCAGACGACCATCGAATCAGCGATCACCGAGTGCCTCGCCGCTGAGTACCAACGGCGCGCCGACCATTCACCCGCGACCAAATCGGAGCGTCCATGAGTACCGCCGCGCCCAGTGTCGCAGAGCTGCTCTCTGCACCGGGAACCACGTTCAGTTTTGAGTTCTTCCCGCCCAAGAAGCCGGAAGGTTGGGAAAAACTGTACCGGACCATTGAGGACCTAGTGGCGCTCAAGCCCGGCTACGTGAGCGTGACCCACGGTGCGGGGGGCGGTACCCGAGAGAACACCCACCGGCTTGTCCTGCGTCTGCACCGGGAGACCGGCCTTACGGTGGTGGCGCACCTGACATGTGTGGGCCACTCTGCGGATGAGGTTGATGCAATCCTTCGCAGCTACTGGGATGAGGGTGTGCGGAACATTCTGGCGCTGCGGGGCGACCGCCCTGCCGGAGTGACCCCCGGGGGAACCGCTCCAAAGCCGACCGACTTCACCCACGCCGTGGATCTGGTGGCGTTCATTAAGCAGCGGTATCCCGGGATGACCGTGGGGCCACCCGGCTACCCCCAATCGCCTGGCGGAGATGCAACACCTGTGTGCCAAGGTGGACGCCGGGGCCGACTATGTGGTCACGCAGCCGTTTTTCGACAATCGCGACTACTACGACTTTGTGGAGCGCTGCCGGCTGTCAGGCATCAACGTGCCGGTGGTTGCCGGGATCATGCCCATCACCTCGCGCTCCGGAATGGCGCGCATGGCCGACCTTGCCGCCGGAGCCCGGTTCCCCGCGCAGTTGTTACGCTCGCTTGCCCGCGCACGGGAGAAGGAGCAGGTTCGCCGCGTGGGCGTCCACAGGGCCACCGAGCAAGTCTCTAACCTCCTCAACCACGATGCGTGCGGTATCCACCTCTACACGCTGAACGCCTCCACGGCTACCCGCGGCATCTGCGACGCCTTGGGTCTTGCCGACTACGGCGGCACCACGCGGCAGGCGGAATAGTCGGTTGGGCAACCCCGCCAGATCCCCGCCCCCCCCTTGAAACTTTTGCACAGTGCGGTATTGTTGTTCATTGTCTGAACAAGAGCATACCGAGAGTACCCTCGCGCGAGTGAGTTTCGGCCGCCGCGTGACGGCGGTGTGAAACGGCGACCGCGCTGTGCGTGGCAAAGGCCGTGTTCAGCCCGTACCCGGGACCCTGCGACAGCTGTGCCCGCACCCCAACAATGACGACAGACATCACCCAAGACCACGAACTAGACGTTCTCAGTCAGATTCACACCAACACCGGTGTGAAACAACGGGATATTGCCCACGCCATTGGGCTGTCTCTGGGGATGACCAACGCAATCCTCAAGCGGCTTACGGCCAAGGGATTTGTGAGCATGCGGCGAGTCAACAGCCGCAACATCCACTATCTGGTCACACCGGCAGGCATTGAGCTCATTGCCAAGCGGAGCTACCGATACCTACGCCGCACGGTGGGCCACGTGGTGCGCTACAAGGAGCGCCTGCGCGAGCTCTTGCACGCGGCTGCCGCGGATCGCCACGTCGCACCGGTGAGCACGGTGGTGCTTGCCGGAGAGAGCGATCTGGAGTTCGTGGTTGAGTGGTGCGCGGAGAAGGAGGGTCTTGCCTTCCAAAAGATCTCCGCACGAGAGCTGAGCTCCGACACCGGCGAGTCGCAATTCGTAGTGGCAGCCGAGTCGCTTCCTATCGACAACACCTGCGATCTGCACCTGGCCCAGCTGGTGCTCGAGGCCAAGCGGGGCTGAGCTTGGCTCAGCACGTGGTCGGCCCACGCGCCGCATTTTGGGCCGCTATGGCTAGACATCACCACGACCGTGCACCACCCCACACACAAAGAGGACACCAATGATATTCGGTATTGGCAACCCACTGATTGATGTCGTGATCCAGGCACAGGATGCGGAGCTTGCCCAGCTTGGTCTGGACAAGGGCATCATGCATCTGGTCTCTGAGGATCAGCAGGCGCTGATCCTTCACTACTTCAAAGATCGGGAGGTCACCTACCTTCCGGGAGGCTCTGCGCCCAATACGCTCCTTGCGCTTGCCGGGTTGGAAATCCCCGCGGTCATCTCCGGCAAGATAGGCGATGATGAGTTTGGCCGAACCTACGCGGAGCAGGTTGGCGCCTACGGCATCACCTCCCGCCTGGTCACCGAGCCCGGCCGAACCGGCTCCAGCGTGATTCTGGTCACCCCGGACGGTGAGCGCACCATGAACACCCACCTTGGGATGTGTCAGCGCTTCTGTACCGCGGACGTTGATGAGGCGCTTCTTGCCGGTGCGCAGTACCTGTACTTCACCGGCTACATGTGGGATACGGACCTGCAGAAAGACGCCATCCTGCACGCCATCACGCGAGCGCGGGAGGCCGGCTCTCAGGTGGTCTTTGACGTTGCGGACCCCTTTGCCGCGGAACGCTACAGAGATGACTTTGTGGCGCTGATCCGGGACCATGTGGATATTGTCTTTGCCAACCGCAGAGAGGCGCAGTTGCTCTACGGGTTGCAGGAGGCGCACGAGTGCGCCGCACGGCTGGGCGCGGACGTCCGGATAGCCGCGCTCAAAGTTGGAAAGGACGGCTGTCTGGTGGTTGCCCAGGGAGATCCGGTAGCCGTGGGCGGCAGGCCCATCACGGCAGTGGACTCCACCGGTGCCGGTGACATGTTTGCCGCCGGGTTTCTTGCCGGTCTCGCCTGGGGCCGTTCGGCAGCGGAGGCTGCCGGAATCGGCGGGTACCTTGCCGAAGAGGTGATCATGCGCGTTGGCGCCCAGCTTCCCATAGACCGCATCCGGGAGCTCCGGACCGAGCTCTCAGGACCGGTAACCGCGTAGAAACGGTTATAGAGAGAAGTCAAGCACCG
>CAYTGY010000200.1:0-6425 GCA_964437265.1 uncultured Spirochaetaceae bacterium
GACCGGGTATTGATGATGTGGAGTTGGCTCTGACAGAAGGATTCTCAACCGCCGACGAGTGGATCCGGTCGTTGGGGTTCGGGGCAGGGATGGGGCTTCCCAACGCACGCCGTGTCAGCGACGAGTTTGAGATCAGCAGCAGCGCCGGTGGAACAGTGGTTCGGATTCGCGTGTACCTGACCGGAACACACGAAGACGGCTGGGGCGAAACAGGAGCACCATGATGCGCATGAGTGATGTATCTCGGCTGTTGGGGCTCACCCAACTCACCACCGACGTGCCCGACTGTGACGTCCAGGGCGGGTACACCAGCGATCTCCTGAGCGATGTCATGGCGCACGCGCAACCCGGCGAGCTGCTCATCACCATACAGGCGCACAAAAACACCGTGGCCGTGGCCACCGTAGCGGACATTCCCGCGATTGTGGTGTGCAACAGCAGACCGGTGGCGCCGGAGATGCTGGAGTCAGCTACCGAACAATCGATTGTTGTATGCGTGAGCTCGGATACACAGTTCACGGTCTCAGGAAAGCTCTTTGCGCTCCTTCACGGAGACGAGCTCTCCAGCTGAAGATACACCACCGGACGTTCGCCGTAGCCCACGACGAACGTCCCGCTAACAAGATTCGTCACCACTTTTAGACCACCGGCAACGCCCCAGCGAAAACGGTATGTGTCACTCTCTCTGACAAACGCGAGATCCCCCAAACCGGTCAGCAGCAGTCCCCCTCCTACCTCCGGCACAAATGTCATGATCTCCGCGTCCGCCGAGCCGCGAAGCGACGCGAACTCGCTCACCAGCATTGACTCCTCCGGAAGTCCGACAAACGTGGAGAGGCCACCGAACCGGTGCTGCTCGTGAAGCGGGAGCGGACCGCTTTCAAGGGCGGGGAAATCCGTAAGCCCGCTGATACGGGCGGCAATGGTAATCGCGTCGCTCACCGGCACCCACTGATGGTACACGCCCTCCAGCGCATGGAACGTCGCACTCGCGCCAAGCGGCGGAAGCGAGCTACGGCAGGAGATGCGCATCAGGCTCCCGCGCTGCGTTGCCGCCGGACGGTCGCGGTTGTCCCAGTGGACCCCGGCACGCGGGCCGACGAACCAGCCCTGATACGCCTCCTCCGAGTCAAACCACGGGTCTACCGTCACCCACTGGGCGGCAAGTCCGGCGCTGAGCCGTGCGCCGCGAGGTGGTCCTGCACAGAGCGTTGCCTGCCCCCCCAGTGAGCGGACCGTGTACACCCGGACCGGCGGCGCGGCGGTACAGTACCGGTGCGTGTTCGCCGCTTCCAGCGCGACGGTCGCCGCCGCCGGGATGCCAAGCGGCTGCCGGAACTCGCTCCGAATCGAGGTGCCGTCGATCAACGCAACATGCGTCCACCACCGAGAACGTGGGGTGGTGATTCCGTCAATCACCACGTCTCCCCGGACGGATACCGAGGCCGGGGCTTCTCCGAGTAGTCGCTCGCGATAGGTCAGCCCAAGCCGCAGCGTTCCCGGGTCGGTTGGACGAGCCGTGATGCGAAGGACAACTCCCTCCGCAGCCGGAATCAGTGCATAGTGGGCCAGCTCGACGTTGGTGGTGGCGTACACATCGTCAACCGCCCTGGTGATGTCTGAAACATCCGCCGGCTCGCCGGGGCGCACGCCTGCCCGCGTCAGAACCGGGAGGATCACCGCGTCAGGAACCCCGGTGACCTCGATTCCTGACAGCGTCTGCGGCTCAAAAGGGACCGGTGGATCGCTACCGCGGTCTACGGGTCCCGGTTCAAGGTCTATACGGCTGATCGCTTCCCGCCCGGCGGCTACTCCCGCGTCCACAATCTCATCCCAACGTCCGAACTCATAGGGGACGAACCGGCTGAGATCAGGCTCTATGGTGACGTCGGCGTGTGGTCGATTTGCTCGAGATGCCGCCTCCATGAGCATCCTGATGCTGCGGTCTATTGCGCTCAGTTGAACCGGATCATCCCGCGAGATTCCGGCAACCGCGGCTACATCAACCGCAATGATGTAGTCGGCTCCCATGTCGCGCGCCACATCCACGGGAAGATTCGCGATCACTCCCCCGTCCACCAGCCATTGACCGTTGAGGTCCAGCGGAGTGAACACACCGGGGATCGCCGAGCTTGCCCGCATAGCCTGCGCAAGCGAGCCCGAGCCGATGACCACCAACTCACCGGTTTCCAGATCGGCCGTCACCGCACGGTACGGTACGGGCAACTCGTCAAAGTCGTACACCGCCGCAAACTCGCCCAGCGTCCGGTAGTAGTACTGAAGGATGAGGCGCCCGTCGATCAAGCCGGAGAGGAGCGAGATGCCTTGGCGCGAGAACGTCGTCTCCAAAAGGTGACCGCCGGCGAGCGGACGTTCGGAGGCGATCAGAGACCGGCGATCGCGTGCGTCTGAGAAGAACGCCGCCCAGTCAGCCTGAGCAATCACGTCCCGCATCATTTGTGCATCGAAGCCACATGCGTACATGGCCCCAACAATGCTTCCCATGCTGGTTCCCACAACCATGTCTGCCTCAATGCCGGCCTCATCCAGGGCCTGGATCACCCCAACGTGTGCGAATCCCAGCGCGCTGCCGCCGCTCAACACCAACGCCACTCGCGGAGGCTCTGCCGCCGCGGGCAGCGCAAGGGATACCAACGCCAGGCAAATCGCGGCTCGGCGCAGGAGCGACGTTGGGCGCGAACCGGGTGCTGATAGGAGACGCATAGCCAACTGTAGCATGAGTCGGCATACTCGGTCCGACGGGCGAGCGACGCCTGAGGCTGATTTTCGTTGGTGAGCGGTGTTTCAACAATTTCCGCAGCACGCTACTCGGGGTACATTCTGGGAGGTGACGGTGTACGCGGACCTGCACACGCACTCATGTCTCAGCCCCTGCGGCAGCCTGGAGATGTCGCCGCGAAGAATCGCCGCCGAGTGTCGCCGGTTGGGTCTGGGCATGGCGGCACTCTGCGATCACAACAGCACGCGGAACCACCCGGCGTTCGCCGCGGCGTGCACCCACGAAGGCGTGGTCCCGCTCTTTGGCGTGGAGGCGTGTAGCAGTGAGGAGGTGCACCTGCTGTGTCTGTTTGCGGAGATGGACGCGGCTGCCGCTGTGGGGTTGGTACTGGAAACGCATCTACAACCGATCCCGCTGGATCCACATACCATGGGAGACCAGGCTGCCGTTGATGAGAATGAGATGCTGATTGAGAGCCCGGAGCTGTTTCTGGCGGGAGCAACTGATCTTGGTATGGCTCAGATTGGCCGTCTCACCGCAGACCACGGCGGGCTGTTCATTCCGGCCCACGTTGACCGGTCCAGTTTCAGTGTCTGGTCCCAGCTGGGCCTCCTGCCGGAGGGCCCCTACGATGCGGTGGAGGTCACCCGTCCTGAACCGCGGCTGGATGTGAGCGGACTACCGTGGATCGCCTCTTCGGATGCCCACTATCCGGCAGACATCGGACGGAGATGCATTCGGACGTCGCTACAGCACGTGTGCTTCCGCAATCTCAGACGGCACTTGCACGATGTACAGCCGGTCTTTGATTCGATAAGGTAACGTCATGCGATGGATACGGCGGATGATTGCCGCGTGCGCGTTGACCGGCGCGGCGGTGGGAGTCGGCGCGCTGGTGCCTGCGTTGCCGGAGTCGGTGCTGGCATACGAGCAAGCGGTCTTGGCCATGGGCCCCCGGATTCCCGCGGACCGTTTGGCAACCTTGCGAGCTTCCGCGCTCGCGGAGGCCGCCGCAGCCGACGGTCGGAGTTCCCCGTACCTCTACGGCCAGATTGCGCTTCTTGACGGGATGGTATCCGCTGCAGCCGGCCGAACCGCCGACGCAGAGGGATCATTCGAGCAGGCACTAGAGTTCGGTGAGCGAGCGACGCGGCTGGCGCCGACAAGCGAGCATCACCGGGTGGTCGCGGACGCGTACCTGCAATTGCTCCGGGTCCGGGCAATGCCGTACCGGATCGCGAACGCCGGTCGCGCTCGCCGTGCGGCGGATGAGGCGGTCAGCTTGGACCAGGACAATCCTCGCGCGCTACTAGCCGCGGCAAGCTTCTACGCGAGCACCCCGGGCATTGCCGGCGGGGACCTGGACCGCGCCCGTCAGTACCTGGACCACGCGTATACGCTGACGGCGGGTAACCAAACGCTCCGATTCGTCTGTTTGGTGTGGCAAGCGATTGTTGCTCATGCACGGTCGGAGCCGGACCGAGCGGCGCGCCGGCTTGAAGAGGCCGGCGCCGTCTACCCGGAGAGCGCCTGGTATGCGCAGACGCGGCAGGAGATCCTTGGGCGGTAGGGCTATCCCGCGGAACCGATGACCTCACGCGGCTTGCTTCCCTGCTGCGGCCCCACAATCCCCACGCGTTCCATCTCTTCCACCATCCGTGCGGCGCGGTTGTACCCTATCTTCAGCCGGCGCTGTAGGTAGCTCGCGGAGGCTTTTCGCGCGGAGACAACAATCTCTATCGCCTTCTCCATGAGCGGGTCCTCCAACTCGCCCTGCGCGTACTCCTCGTCTTCGTCCTCTACGAAGATCTCGTCGTCAATGTACTCCGGCGCACCCAAGGTCTTCACGTGTTCAACCACGCGCTCAACCTCTTCCTCAGACAGAAACGCACCCTGCATGCGGATGGGGAAGGGGTCCCACGCAGAAGTGAACAGCATGTCGCCACGGCCAAGCAGCTTCTCCGCGCCTTGCACGTCAATGATGATCCGTGAGTCCACCCGGCTGGCGACCATGAATGCGATTCGGCTGGGTATGTTCGCCTTGATCAGACCCGTGATCACGTCGGTACTGGGCCGCTGGGTAGCAAGCACCAGGTGGATACCCACCGCGCGGCTCATCGCGGCCAGTCGCGCTAGCGTGCTCTCCAGCTCCTTGCCGCTGGTCGCCATGAGATCCGCGAACTCGTCCACCACCACTACAATGTAGGGAATGGGCTCAGTCGCGAGCCGCTTGGCGTTCACCTTTCGGTTGTAGCTCTGAATGTCACGGACCTGCAGCGCGTCCAACAGACTGTAGCGGCGCTCCATCTCGTAGATGCAATACTGCAACGCCTGGAACGCTTTCTTGGGGTCGGTGATGACAGGCGTGAGCAGGTGCGGCGTGTCATTGTAGAATTTGAGCTCAACGATCTTGGGATCAATGAGGATCATCTTCACTTCCGCCGGAGAGCGGCGGTACAGGATCGAACAGATGATGGAGTTCACACAGACGGACTTGCCGCTGCCGGTAGCTCCGGCAATGAGCACGTGCGGTGTCTTGGTGAGATCGATGATCTGCGCGTCCCCGGGGATGTCTTTTCCCAACGCGATTGGTATCTCGTTCCGGGAGGCGGTGAATCGTTCGTCCTGGAGCAACTCCGCAAAGCCGACAATTGCACGCTCCCTGTTGGGTATCTCGATACCCACGGCGTGCTTCCCCGGGATGGGCGCCACAATCCGAACGCTGGATGCGGCCAGCCGCAGAGCAATGTTGTCCGCCAGGTTCACGATTTTGTTGAGCTTCACGCCAGGGGCGGGAAGGATCTCAAACATGGTTATGACCGGCCCCTTGCGGATACCGGTCACTTCGGCTTGGATGTTGAACTCTTCCAGCGTTATCCGCAGCGTCTCCGCCGCCGCACGTGTAGAGTCGTCTATCAGCCAGTACTTGTGATCCTGGTACACGTCCAAGATGCCGTCCACCGGCACATGGTATCCGGACGAACGGCGGCGCGGCGACACACGGGCCGGCGGGTCGCTAACCGGGTCATCCGCGTCGTCGAGGTCCTCGGCCTCGTAGAGCTCCTCCGCATCATCCGGCGAATCCTCTTCCCATGGCTCGGATTGCTGCATGAGGAAATGGCCGTCGGAGAAAAGCACGGTCAGATCATCCTGCTCCACGGGCGTATACGGTTCGGGCTCAAGCTCAGGCCCCGATGGCTCGGCAAGATCCGGCTCACGGGCCGAGGGCTCCGGGAGATCCACCAGGCTCTGTGGGGAAGAAGCGTCTCCTGCAGACGCCACGTATGCGGAAGGAGCGGCGAGGAGTGCCCGAATCCGCCGGGCTCCACGACCGAAGACGCGCGTACGCTCACGCAACCGGTACCCGATAACCGCAACAACCGCGCCCAGAAGAACGGTCGCAACAACGGCAATAGCCGTCGCACCTGCAGCTGAGAAGGTCCGCAGGAGCGCGGAGGTGAGCAGCGAAGGCTGGTCGGTAAACGCCAGGCGGCACACCAATGCAAGGCCAAGAAAGGGAAACACGCTCAGCCCCACCGTTATCAGCGCGGCGACATCAAGCGACCGCCGCAGAACAAGGCCGGCGGCCACACAGAGCACCAACGGGACGTAGAACGCCGCGGCGTGGAACATGGTCACCAAGGAGGCCCCCGGAGCGCGAAGCACAATCACCAACAGGTGCTGC
>CAYTGY010000201.1:0-6393 GCA_964437265.1 uncultured Spirochaetaceae bacterium
GACCGCACAGAACGTGGTGTTCGACCGGGACTCCGCGCTTGGCGGCTTCTCTCACAGCATGCGCCTGGTACGGGGCAATTGGTGGCGCGTCTTTGGGATCACCGTGCTCATGCAGATCATCCTCTCCTTTATTGTGGGGATTATCTCCACGCCCATTGTGGGAGCGAGCTTCCTGCCGCTCATTGCCAACGTGATTCGATTTGCCACCGGCGAGTACTACACAGAGACGGAGCTGCTCCGGGCGCTCCAGGGCGTGGGCGGCATTGGGTTTGCCGCCGCGGTCGCAGTAGTAGTGCAGCAAATCATCACCGTCTTTATCATGTCGCCGTTCTACAGCCTGCTCTTTGTAGACATGAAACTGCGCGCCGGCGAGCTCAGACCCACGGACGCTCCGCACGGCGGCCAGGAGGCCGGACCCGAAGACCGGCCCACTGAGTGACGCGCCCCACCATGGACGGCGCATTCGAAACAGAGGGGCGCAATCCGGCTACCGGCGCGACGGTACTGGTCCTTGCGCTGGGAAGCATCTACTTTCTGGTGCAGTCGGTGGTGCTCAACGGGTACATCGTCGTTGATCTCCTGATCCGCGACCGGTCGCTGACCCAGTCACCCTACTCGACCTACAAGGCCTTGATCCTCTCCGTCCTTGCAATTACGCAGTACGTGATTCTGCTGGCGGTACCGGCACTGGTAATCCGCCGCTGGCACACGCACAACCTTGTAGACTATCTGCGTCTCCGGCGTGCCGCCCCGCTGGGCGTACTGCTTGGAGTCGTCGGCATTCTGGCGCTGCTGCCGCCGGCAGAGCTGATTGCTCGGTGGCTCTACTCACGCTTTCCCGGTCTGCAGGAGCTGACCCGCGGGACAGAAGAGCTGGTTCGAGCGGAAAGCCCGGCGGAGCTGCTTGGTATCCTCTTTGTGATTGCCGTTACGCCCGCACTCTGTGAGGAGTTCCTCTTTCGCGCGTACTTTCAACGGACCGTACAGCGTAGATTGCGATACCCGTGGCATTTCCTGCTCTCCGGCGTGCTCTTTGCGCTCTTCCACCAGCAGCTGCTGACGTTGCCGTCTCTGGTGCTGGTAGGCCTCTACCTGAGCTTCATGTACTGGGCGTTTGGATCTCCGTGGGTTACCGCCGCGGCGCACTTCGCCTACAACGGCGTCCAGGTGGTTCTGGCGAATGTCGCGGTTGATGCCCCGCTGCTATGGACCGATCAGGGGTTCACGCCCCTTGCCGTGGTAGCGGGCACCGGTGTTACCGGCCTGGTACTCTGGCTCTCCGGCCGGCTCCGTGCCGGACGGCACGGAGCCGGCCGACCTCGCGCTACTCCTGCTCGGTAGCCGCCGAACGCGCCTCTTCAGGGACAAGCCCGGCGTCTTCCAGGAGCTCTTGCGCGACCCTGGCCTGGTCACGTTCCGGCGCGTCTTCCACCAGCGCCAGCAGTACAATTCGGGCCCGGTCCGGATCGTTCACCACCTCTATGTAGAGCCGTCCCAGATCCAACGCCGCCTCCGCCCAGACCTCCGCAGACTGGTAGGCGACCACCACGGTTGCCAGGTATGAGACCGCCTCCACTACTTCATCCTGGTCAACCAGATGCAGCCCAATCTGATACAGAACGCGTGGAACCGCCTCGTTGGTGGGATAGTCCCGGACAAACGCCTGCGCCTCCGCTATGGCCGCATCCGCAAAGGGCTCGGCCGGGAGATCCAAGAGCGCTGAGACGTGCTCCACGGCGCGTAGCGACCGCCAGGAGGTCGAGGTGCCCGGCACCACGACCTGGGCGGCCTCGATCAGCCGGTAGAGCTCTCCGGATGCGTCTCGCCACGCCCGCCGGTTGAGCTCGGTGATCTGCACCGCGAGTCGCACTGCGTCATCCGTCAGGTCCGAGTCAGGGTACCGATATGCCACTCTGAGCAGCCTGACAAGCGCCGCAGCATCATTCCCGTTGGCGTGTTCGAGCAACGCAGCGTGATAGTTCGCTTCAGCGGCAAAGCGATGCTCGGGGTACGCGGCCGCGAACGCCGGAAGCGCGGATCGGAGCTCTTCCTGGATGGCGGGATCCGTGCGCTGAGCCAACAGGCGACGCAGATACTGCTCCCGCCGCTGCGGCCCCTCCCCCGCCTCCGCGGCGCCGGCCAGGCTCATCTCCAGCCCGTACTTGTACTGCACCAGGTCCTTCTCATTTTTGGCGATGTGATAGGCAAGGAGAACATCGAACGCCCAGCCGAATCCGTTGATCATCACCCCGCCGCCAAAGAGAAACGCATTTGTCAGGTAGTGCTGGTAGTCGGTATCCGGTATCTCCATCCGCCGCCAGATGTCGCGGAAGTTGCTCCACTGACGGACCACCGCCGCGGTCATCATGCCGTATCCCACCCCGCGGGCGGCAACGATCGACCACGCGCCTGCAGGCTTCTCCACCTGGAACAGCCCGTAGCCCGGTACGATCATCGACATGAACATGGTGAAAAAGTCCACGTTGCGGTTGAGCTGCCGGTACTCAGCAAAGCTCATCTGCTCCGGAATGCCCTCCTGAAACTCAGGCGGCATGTCGCGGAAGATCTGGGGAAGCATGTCCATTTGCGCGTGCGCGGTGATACTGAGGCTGCCGATGAGCAGAATCAGAAGCGTGCGTTTCATAGTACGGTTATCATAGCACCGGAGCGCACCGCACGAAAGCGCCGAGGACTCACCAGCGGTGATGCACCTGATCTCTGATGTAGCGCTCGTAGATGAACCGGATCTGCCGCACGGTCTCTTCATCCAGCGCAGGCAGGGAAGATGCGGCGGCGTTGGCGCGTGCCTGCTCCGCGTTCCGGGCTCCCGGGATTGCGGCGCTGACCGCCTTGTGCTCCAGAATCCACCGGAGCGCGAGCTGCGCCATGGTTGCCTCTTCCGAAACCAGCGGCCGAAGCGCATCCACCGCGTCCAGGCCGTGCTCGTAATCCACACCGGCGAACGTCTCTCCCCGGTCAAACGCTTCTCCGTTCCGGTTGAAGGAGCGATGGTCGTCTCTGGAGAAGCTGGTCTCCCGCGTCATCTTGCCCGTGAGGAGCCCGCTCGCGAGCGGCACACGTGCCAGCACGCCCACTCTGCGCTCAAAGGCCAAGTCAAGAAAGAGGTCCGCCGGCCGCTGACGGAAGATGTTGAAGATGATCTGCACCGTCTGCACGTTCGGGTACTCAATAGCTTTGAGCGCTTCTTCCACCTTTTCAACGCTCACCCCATACGCGCGCACCTTGCCCAGCGCCACAAGCTCATCCAGCGCCTCAAATACCTCCGGCCGGTAGTAGACGTCCGTGGGAGGACAGTGGAGTTGGAGGAGATCGATTGCCTCAACGCCCAGGTTCTCAAGACTGCGATCCACAAACGCGCCAAGGTTCTCGCGGGTGTAGCCGTCGGCCGTGTGTGGAGAGAGGCGTCGGCCGGCCTTGGTGGCAATGATCAACTCGTCGCTGCGTTCACGCCGAACGTGACCAATCAAACGCTCGCTGCGGCCGTCGCCGTAGACATCCGCGGTGTCTATGAAGTTGACACCGTTGTCTATGGCCGTGTTGAGCGCCGCTATGGCGTCTTCATCCGTAACGGTTCCCCAGGCACCACCGATAGCCCAGGCGCCAAAACCGACCTCTGAGATGGTCCGGCCGGTCCTTCCCAACTCTCTGTAGTGCACGTGTAGCTCCTTTCGCGCCGAGTCCGAGCCTACCCGCCGAGAAGCCGGAGTGAGAGGCCCGGGACATAGGTGATCACCAAGACAATGGCAAGCTGGATGGCAAAGAACGGCAAGACGTTGCGGTACAGCTTGCCCAACGGCACCTCAAACCGGTATGAGGCAAGGAAAAGATTCAGTCCAACCGGCGGGGTGATGAACCCAATGCCCATGTTTGCGATGAAGATCACACCAAGATGGACCGGGTCCACGCCAAAGATACCGCCGAGCGGAATGATCAGCGGCGCCACCACCAGGATGGCGCTGAATATGTCCATGAAGCAGCCGGTCACCAGCAAGACCAGGTTCACCAGAATCAAGAACACGAACTTGGAGGAGATGGTGGCCTCAACCCAGTCCGCCAGACGGGTAGGGACCTCCGCGTCAATGATGAAATAGGAGAGCCCACGGGCAAGAGCCAGAATGATCAGCACGCCGCCGATGATGGACAGCGCCTTCACGCCCACCGTCCGGAGATCACTCAGTTTGATCTCCCGGTGTATCACCACCTCCACCATGAAGGTGTACGCCACCGCGACAGCCGCCGTCTCAACCAGGGTTGCGATACCGAGGAAGTACACCACGATGATGATCACCGGGAGCAAGATCTCCCAGATAGATTCCTTGAGCGCCGCCCAGGCATCAGAGAACCTGAACGGGACCGACTCGATACCCCGGCGAAGTGAGACTATGACGCCGACGGCGCACATTGCCAGCACCATGACCGCTCCGGGAATCAGCCCGGCAATGAACAGATCCCGGATGCTGACTTGGGCGGTCACTCCATAGATGATCAACGCAAGGCTGGGCGGGAAGAGCAGCCCAATGCTTCCGCTTGCGGTGAGCACGCCGGTGGCGAACCGCTCCGTGTGGTTGCCGCTTCTGACCAGGATGTACAACAGCAATCCGCCGAGTGCCAGGATAGTCACGCCTGACGCACCGGTGAACGTGGTGAAAAATGTGGAAACCAGGATTGACGCGATTACCAGCCCGCCGGGCAGCCACCCGAAGAACGCACGGAAGAGCCGCACCAGCCGTTGGCCGGACTTGCTCTCGCTCAACATGAAACCGGCTAGGGTGAACAGCGGGATAGCCGGGATGGTGTTTCCGGTGAGCATCACGTAGCCTTCGTTGGGAATCACCTCAATGGAACCGCCGACGCGTGAGAAGAGGAAGAGTGCGACCCCGCCCAGAACCACGAACGGCGGCAACCCGAAGAAGGCGGAGATGATGATCAAGATGATTGCCGGTACCGCGATCACTTCCATCACGGCGAACCAGGCGCTGTAGACACTGTCTATCCACAGCGGGATCTCCAGCGCATAAAAGTAGACCAGATTCGCTAGCGGCGCGTACGCGAGAAACGTCCCGACCAGCAGGCCGAGCACGGGGACGATGCGCAGCCCGGCGGGCGCTTGGAGCACGAACCGAACGGCCATCACCAAGAACCCGAGCGGCATGATCATCACCACCACGCGCATGGGGATGAAGCCGACCATGGAACCGGGCTCAAAAGCGGTGAGCGCAAGTGAGAACGCCGACCACGCGAAGGCAATGGTAATGGCGGCCGCAAGGAACGCGGTTGCCGCCTGAATTGCGCGACCGGCACCACGAGCGGAGCCGCGACCGGAGGCGCTACCTGCCGCCTCTCCGTCCGCGCCCGCCACACCCCCACGAGGCAGACCGTCAGGCGTTCCCTCAGCGGTACGTTCTCCGCTCAGGTGCTCAATCCCCGCGCGAATGGCCAGGTGTTGCTTGCCGGCCGCGGCGATGGTGCCGCCAAGGAATGCGGTGAACAGAACCAAGTGGAAGATGTAGCTGTTGTATCCGGGGATGCCTGCGGCGGCTACTCCCCGGATGACAATCTGGACAATGGGCAGGGCGGCCATGAGCAGTAGCCCCACCACACCAATCCACTCTTCCACACGCCGAGCGGAACCCCAAAAGCGTGACATGGTCAGCGAGAACGGTACTCGGAGAGGATACTCTGGATACGAGCGGTCATCTCAGGATGAAACACGTCCTCCATGATCTGAGTCGAATGCTCTTCAAAATCCTCAATCCAGACCTGCTGCTCCGCCTCAGAGAGACGCCCGATCATGAGCCCGTTTTCTTCCATGAGGTCGATCGCCTGCTCCTCCAGCTGGAGTACCTGGTCCTCTATCTGCAGCGCGACGTTGGCCGCGGAGCGTAGCAGCTGGGGCTTGATGTCCTCAGGGATTCGTCGCCAGGCGGTGTCTGAGATGACAATGACACCCAGAAACGGCGCCACCTTCAGGTTCAGCATATGGGGGGCAAGACCAAACCACTGGAACCCCGCGGCCACAAGCGGTGACGTGTAGAACGCGTCTACCAGACCGCTGTTGAGTGAGGTCAACAACTCGTTCTGCGGCATGGGGATGGGACGGTATCCCATGATGCGGAACGCCTGGAGCAACTCCTGGTCATTCGGATCAGCGGCAAGCCGCTGTTCTTTGAGATCCTGAGGATAGGTCACCGGCTCCTTGCTGAAGAAATGCACCCAGCCGGCGCGAGACCAGGCAAGCGCGTGCATCCGGTTTGCCTGGAACGCGGCGTCCAGCTCGGGCTGGACCTCCTGTAGTACATGACGCAACTCGTCCTCTTCCCGGATCAGGAACGGGACTGAGAGCGCAAAGGCTTCCGGCGCTATGGACTTCAT
>CAYTGY010000202.1:0-269 GCA_964437265.1 uncultured Spirochaetaceae bacterium
CATGCACCAACTCTACGGCACCAAGACCGCGGTTCTCATGGGAGACATGCTCTTTGCCCAGTGTTTTGAGTTGGTGGCCGACGGCTCGAGTATGAAGAACGCACGGTATCTCGCCGGGCTGGTCAAACACGTCTGTGCCGGCGAGATTGACGAGCTTGACCAGTCCGGTACGCCAATTGCCGGCCTGCGCGCGTACCGGAGACGTGTCACCGGCAAGACGGGGCTGCTCATTGCGCTGAGCGCATACGTTGGTGCGTCTGAGCGAAAGC
>CAYTGY010000202.1:279-6336 GCA_964437265.1 uncultured Spirochaetaceae bacterium
GAAAGCGAGAGCGCGAGGTGCAGCGACGATTGCTTCGCGCTGGATTCAGCGCCGGCATGGCGTTTCAGATTGTGGACGACATCCTGGACTACGAGTCCGATGAGGCGCGGATGGGAAAGCCGGTTGGTGCGGATCTACGGGCCGGTGTCTATACGCTCCCAGCTATCCTCGCACTCCGCCACCGACCGGAGATAGCGCCGTTGCTCTCTCCGCCGGTTGCGAATGTTGAGCGGGCGGTGGTCGCGGTGAATGAGGCCGGCGGTCTTGCCGGCGCTAAGGCGGTTGCCGCGCAGTACACCGAGCGGGCGTTTCGAGAGATCCAACGGCTCCCGAACGGCCCGGCGACGGAGGCTCTCGGTCGGACCGTCAGCCGGCTGCTGGTGCGCGACCGGTAGAACCGTTACGACTGCACTAGCTCGTTATCAAACAGCTCGCTAACCGACCTGTTGTAGTGCACGCGATTCACCACCCGGCTGAGGATGTCTGAGAGACAGTATTCCCTGAAGAAGGCAAGCTCCGTGAAGTCAGGAGACTGCGGAATCGAGTTGGTCACAAAGACGTGCTTGAGACTATAGTTCTCGTGCAGCTCCTGTAGCCGGTCCCTGGTCCCGGGCAAGCAGAGATTGTGGGATGCACCCAGATGGACCTCCTCAATGCCCTTCTCCGCAACCAGTTTGCGTACCAGATCGTATATGGTACCGCCGCTGGAGATCATGTCGTCAAGGACCAGTGCGACCTTTTTTTTCCGGAAGTCACCGATAATGTCCGTAATGACGGCTTCCTCCTGTTCCGGGCGGTACTTCGACGCAACCGCGCTCCGGATGCCCATCAGGCGGCTGACGTGCATGACCAGCTTGGTGGCCCCGGCGTCCGGTGCGACGGCTATGACGTCGTCCCGATTTTGGAACTCCGCGAACTCTTTGCAGAAGGTGCTGACCGGGCTCAGCATGCTCACCGGGGTGTCACCGTAGAACCCGTGGAGCTGACTGGAGTGCGGGTCCCAGGCAATCAGCCGGTTCACCCCCGCCACGCGAGCTAGATCCGCCATGAGCTTGGCGGTGGTGGGCTCACGCTGAAACATCGTGGGCTTGTCCTGACGTGCGTAGGTGAGGTACGGGAGGACGCCGGTGATGCGGTTCGCACCATGTTCCCGGAACGCACGCACGGCTATCAAGAACGCTATGTAGTTGTCGTTCACGGCATACTGGTTTGTGGGGTCCAGCAATGACTGGAACACGAACACGTCGTAGCCGCCAACGTGGGTATCAAGGCGTACCATCGTCTCGCTGTCGCTGAATTGACGGTCAATGTCACGCAGATACAGAACGTCGGCTTTGCTCTCAATCTCCTGCAGGTGCTTCCGGTAGTTCTCCACCACACGGTCCGCCATGTATGTACCCGCACGGCAGCTGGCAATCAGCAGTCGGCCCTGATTGGATTCCATGCGGACGGAGAGCTCCTGGAAATACTGTTCTGGACTGATGAAGCTCCGTTTGGCCAATTCCGGACTCCTTGGACGGTGATGCCCTACCGTGCATCAATCGAAGAGTTCATGCAATGGGGCGTAGCCGCGAAACAGGTGGCTCGCCAGCCATTTGTCCGGGTTCATGTAGCGATGACCGGCCATCCGCATGGGCGAGTTGACCAGCGTTCCGTCACCGTCCCTGAAGACCTCCGGGAAGAGCAGATTCATCCGTTCCACCACAATCCCACGGCGGTAGTTGTGGTGCACGTACTCTATGGAGCCGTCATTGTGTGTCGCGAGCACCAGACCGGCGTGGGTCAACTCGTCGTTGAATTGACCATCACCGTTGGCATCAAAGGTGTTGTCCCAGAAGAGCACGTCGCCGGGCTGTGGGATCCCGGACCGCCTGAGGAGCTCGTGATCGCGTGCAATGGTGTACAGGCGCGCAACTCCGCCGCCTGCCACCGCAACAAACTGCTCAAACAGGCCGGCGCCGGCGATCTCATACGCGGCCATGACCGTTCCGGTGCAGTCGAGCGGGTATGCGTGATCGTCGACGGCGGTCTCTTGGGTGAGGAGCAAGAGGATCTGGGCATCAACGAGCTTTTCAACCGGGTCGCTCTGAGGTGGCTTGGCCGGCGCTCCGGCCGCAGCGGCGTTGTCGGCCGGAGCGGGAGATCCGCATACCAGAAAGAGGAGTACCATATATCCAAACAACCGTTTGGCGGCTGCTGCCGTGAGCACCGTCGTGCGCCTCCACGTTCAGTATCGGTCGCTATTGCCATTTAGCCCTGAAACCCGCCGGCCACAATGAAGGACTCAATGCTCTCCTTGCGGGTGGCTTTGGGGCGAATGCGCCGCACATGAGCGTACCGCGGCCGGAGTGATTTCTCCATTTCCGCCACATCTCCGCCTTCGAATACCTTGGCTACCGCAGCGCCTCCGGGCGCGAGCACCTGTTCCGCAAGAAAGAATGCGGTCTCTACCAACGCCGCGGACCGAGCGGTATCCACTATCCTGTTCCCGGTGGTTGCCGGGGCGGCGTCGCACAGCACCACCTGAAAGGGTCCGCGTGAAGATATTGAGGCGATTATCTCCTGATCCGTCATGTCACCAGCTATGGTCTCCACCCACTCCGGTAGCGCGGATGTCTCCATGGGCGAGAGGTCAACTGCCACAACGCGTCCACGCGGTCCCACAATCTTGGCAGCATACTGGCTCCAGCTCCCCGGCGCCGCGCCCAGGTCAAGGACGCGGTTGCCGGGCGCCAGAAGCGCAAAGCGTTGCTGTATCTCCTGCAGCTTGTACACGGACCTGGCCGCGTAGCCGGCCCGTTTTGCGCGGTCGGTATAGTGATCCGGTTTCCGGCGGTCCGGCATTACAAGTCCCGAAGGAACGTGAAGATCCGGTCGTCCGCGTACGGCAGGCCCTCGTGTCCAAAGTCGGGATAGATCACCATCTGCTTCTTCGCAGTGATCCGGTTGTACGCCGCAAACTGCGTGGAGGGAGGACAGATTACGTCCATCAGGCCGGTGAGCATCATAACCTCACCCGTGATCCGGGGAGCTAAGTTGTGCACATCAATGTACCCAAGGCGCGTGAAGATCTCCTGCTCGCGCGAGTGCGTGGGATCGAAGTGGCGGAAGAACTGGCGCAACTCCTCATATGCTCCTTTTGCCAGGTCCATCTCCCAAACCCGCTGGTAGTCGCTCAGAAACGGATACACCGGCGCAACTCGCGCGATTCGTGGCTCCAGCGATGCGCACGCAAGGGTCAACCCGCCGCCCTGCGAAGCACCGGTGGCAGCGACCCGGTGTGGATCAACGTCATCCATATCCATGATGATGCGCGTGAGCTGGACGGTATCCAGGAATATCTGGCGGTATAGCAGTTTCTCAGGAGCGTCATCCAGGCCGCGGATGATATGTCCATGGTGCGTATTCCCCCGGATTGCGCTCCGGTCCTCCGAGCTTCCACCCTGCCCGCGGCAATCCAACGCGGCGACCACAAACCCCTCCGCCGCGTACGGAAGGTGCTGGTGCCAGCTGCCGGCGTTCCCCGTGTATCCGTGAAACGCCACTACCGCCGGACGAGAGCCCGCGTGGTTCTTCGGCCGCAGCAGCTTCGCGTGGATTCGCGACCCCCCAACACCGGTGAAGTACAGGTGGCTACACTCCGCACTCGCGGCCGTGAACAATGACGGCTCAATCCGGATGTTGGAGGCCACCTGCTCCATCTCCGCAAGTGCGTCCGCCCAGTACTGGTCCAAGTCCTCAGGCTGTGGGTTGCGTCCCGTATAGCGCTGCAACTGCTCAAGGGGCATGTCGATTAGTGGCACTGCTGCTCTCCTTCCTGCGTGATGGTTCCCGGCGCGGGCTGTTCCCGACGCCCACCGGCATGATAGCGCAACCCGGCGAACGTCGAAAGTGAACGCCGCCAAGTCGTTGGTCTTGACTTGACCGGTCTTCCCAAGCACCCGTACCTTCTCGTAGTGGAACGCCTACCCTTTTTTCAGCGACCGTTTCGCTACCGGTACTACAATGCAGCCTTGATCATCGTGGGGATCAATGTGCTGGTCTTCATGATTACCTACCTCTACCGGGACGCAATCATCTATCTCTCCATGATTCCGGTGGCGGTGGTCGGTCGGAATTGGTGGTGGCAGCTCTTGACCTACATGTTCGTTCACGACGGAATCTGGCACGTCGCGGTGAACATGCTTGCCGTGTTCTTTTTTGGTGTCCAACTGGAACGGAGACTCGGCTCAGATGAGTTTCTCATGTACTACCTGATGACCGGTGTTGTTGCCGGGGCGCTTTCGCTGGGTCTTTACTGGATGACCGGAGCGTACCAGGTTCTTCTGCTGGGCGCTTCCGGGGCCGTGTTCGGCGTGCTGCTGGGGTTTGCGACCTACTTTCCCACCGCCCGGATCTTCATCTTTGGGATCTTCCCCGTGCGCGCCGCCGTGCTGGTGCTCGGGTACACCGCCATAGAGCTGCTCAGCATGTTCAGTCGCACCGGCGGCAATGTTGCCCACTTCACGCACCTGGCCGGATTCCTGGTGGCGTACGTGTATCTCTGGGGTCGGCTCCGGATCAATCCTGGTCGGGTGCTGATTGACAGTCTGCGTCAGTAGCTGAATCGCCGGACCGCGCACACCGATACTCAAAGTATGCAGTACTCGCTCCCGGCCTGGATGCTTCGAGCCGCCCTGGCCGCGCTCATCATGACGGCCGCCCTCTCGTCCGGATTCGCCGAAGAGCTCCTGGTCATTGAGCAGTGGGTTGAGCTTGACCAGACGCCGTCTGCTCCAGGGAGCTCGGCGGCGGAGGAGACGCGGAGCCTTCGCGAGGAAGCTGTCGGACGGCTTCTGGACGAAGCTCGCTATATCTTCTCCGCCATGATCTACGGTTTCACCTTCGAGTACCAGCCGTCGGACCGCAGCCGTGGGGTGGAGGAGCGCTTCCAGCTTACTCCCGTGTACCAGATTCCGGTGGGCGACCCTGCCGTGTCCGTGCTGCAGTCGTGGGTGGACGGCACCCGGCTCTACGTTCGGCTTGGATACGAGTTACACGAGCATCAGGCAGCATGGTTCCGCAGTTGGCAGAGTCACGCCATCCCGGAGGTAGACGGCGCCGGCGCGGCGCAGTGGTTTGGTGGATTCAGCCAGCGGGTCGCGGCCATCCAAGACGCGCTTCGCTCAGGGTGCAGGGAGTATCTGCGGGCGCGCGTGTTCGCGCGTCCGCAGCGGGTTACCGGCTCCATTCTGATTACCGACGATCCGGTCATCAACGTCTATGCCGGCGAGTACACTGCGCGGGTGACGTTCTCCCTCCGGGTGGACGAAATCCGTCACTACGACGTGTACTGAGCCGCGACTACCTGTCCGCGTAGATTGTCATCCAACCAGCAACGCCGCAAGGCCGGCCATCGCGCCGCCCACCGCCAGACCGGCCGCGATCTCAGGAAGCGAGTGGCCAACCATCTCGCTGACCGGCGGCTCCCCGTTGGGCAGTAATACGTGCCGGTTGAGGAGCTCCGCGTGGCGCTGTACGTGTCCGCGGAGCCGGAAGGCGTCGTAGATCACAATCGCGGAGAAGACCGCGGCGACGGCGAAGAGGTCACTCACCACACCGGAGGTTAGTCCAATGTACGCCGTCAGAGCGGCCACAAACGCTGTGTGTGCGCTGGGTACTCCCCCGGCACTCACCAGGTAGTGCGGCGAAATCCGGCCGTCTCTGACCGAATAGAGGACGAATTTGGCCGTTTGGCCAACAACCTGCGCCACCAGGGCGGTGAGAAGGGCTACGGGTATTCGCATGGTGGTTCAGAATTGCTATTTTTGTGCATATGAATCAAGACCAAGGTGGCCGTCCCGGACCAGGCCAACGCCCGCAGTTTTCGTGGCGGCTACTCATCCCGCTGCTGATAATCGTCCTGCTCTTGCCCATGATCTTCGATCTCTTCCAGGGAAGATCCGGTGGCCAGGATATCTCCTACACCCGGTTCAAGGATCTGGTGCGCGCGGATCAAGTCACCCGCATCACGGTTCAGGGGGACCGGATCACCGGACCGCTGCCCGGGGCCCAGCC
>CAYTGY010000203.1:0-6313 GCA_964437265.1 uncultured Spirochaetaceae bacterium
TTGGCGTTGTCAAGCTTGAGGAAGCCGATCTCATCATAGGTCTCAACGCTATGAAACGCCTCCGCATAGTCGCGAAGATCGCCCAGGCTGATCTGATTGGTGGTGAGCTCGCTTATCTTGCTCTGGTCAACGTAGTTGTAGAGCCAGTAGACCATATCTATGTCCAGCGTGCTGACCCCGCGTGTGAGGTCCGCGGTGTCCATCCGGATGCCGTAGGAGAGCGCGGTTGCGACGGTGCGCGAGGGCTCTATCTTGGCGTCCTGGTAGTACTGGGCGATGATTGCGGAGCACGAGCCTGCCTCGGGCCGGACGTCTTCATACGTATAGCCTTTGGGCCCGCCGTACTGGTGGTGGTCTATGCACGCCACCTCATCCGTGGCCAGATCTGTGACGTTGGAGTTGTCCTTCTGCACGTCCACCAGCACCGCCCAGTCCTCCGACCCCAGCGTCTGCACGTCCGCGGAGTGCTTCATCACAATGCCAAAGGTCTTGAGCATGGTGAGGCTGTTGGCCTTCTCTACCTCCTCCTCATAGACGATCTCCGTCTCCACGCCCAGCTGCTTGAGGAGCTGCTGCAGCCCAAAGGAGCTTGCAATTGCATCCGGGTCAGGAACGTTGTGCGGTTGGAGAAAGACCTCATCAGGGGCTTGCTTGAGCAACTCGACCAGCTCGTGAATACGCGCCATGCGGCACCTCCGGGAGGAATCGATTGCCGCAAGGATAGCACGAGTTGGCGAGGTTGGGGACGGAGATCAGATTACCGCAACGAGGTTCGAGTCACGTAAGAGGTGATCGTTGGTTATCACGCGTGCGCCGAATACCCGCGCGGTTGCGACGATTAGCCGGTCCGCGGGATCGCGGTTTTCCCATGAGTCGAGCTCCGCGACCTCGTGCGCGATGTTGGCGGTGATCTCCGCCACTCGCACAAGTGGCGGTGCGGCCGCCCGGTTGAGCCACTGGCGTAGCGGTAGGTCCAGACGAAGGCGCCCTCCGGTTGTGAGCACGGCGATCTCCCACAACGAGATGTCCGCCACAATGACGGGGTTGTCCGGATCCACTGCCTGCAGCGCGCGGTGCTGCGCCGCGGACAGGCGATCTGGATCACTGCACCAGTACACGAGCGCGTGCGTGTCCAGCAACAGTCTCATGGATTGGCCGTGCTCCGCCACAGGCCGGGATCTACCGCCGGGGATACGATCTCGCCTACAACGTGCGCCGTGCCCCGCAGCGAGTCCTGTGGGTATCCGTCCTCCACCTCCGTGTACCGGACAAGCTCGGCTACGCGCTTTCCCCGCTTGCTGATGACGATGCGTCCGCCGGACTCGTGCACCTCATCGATCACGCGAAGACACTTCGCCTTGAACTCGCTTGAGGACATCTCTTTCATATGACCAGTGTAACTGACTGGTCATATACTGTCAAACAAAAAGCGCCGCCCGGAGTGGGCGGCACTGAAGCCGGCGGTGCGAGTGGGCACCGCCGGCACACGACAGGGGGTGCCGTGCTACTTCTCGTTGACTACTTCGTAGTCCACGTCTTCTGCATCAGCCTCGGCTCCGTGCTTGCCGTGGCCATTGTGACCGTCCTGGCCATTACCGCCGTCCTGGCCCTGCGATCCGTAGACCGCCTGACCCAGCTTCTGACCGGCGGTGTTGAGCGCTTCAGTCTTGGCCCGGATCTCCTCCGCGGAGCCTGAGTCAAGGACACCGCGCAGGTCACTGATCGCGCCTTCGATTGCGCTCTTGTCTTCTGCGGAGAGCTTGTCGCCGTGCTCTGCGAGCGACGTCTCCATGGTGTACGCGAGTTGGTCGCCCTGGTTCCGTGCCTCCGCCTTCTCGCGGGCCTCTTTGTCCGCGGCGGCGTTGGACTCGGCGTCCTTCACCATCTTGTCGATCTCCGACTCGGAGAGGCCGGAGCTCGCCTCGATTCTGATGCGCTGCTCCTTGCCGGTGCCCAGGTCTTTTGCGGACACATGCACAATCCCGTTTGCGTCTATGTCGAAGGCGACCTCGATCTGCGGTACGCCTCGTGGGGCCGGTGGAATCCCCACCAGCTCAAATCGACCCAGAGTACGATTGTCTCTGGCCATCTCCCGCTCGCCTTGCAGGACATGGACGGTAACCGCGGTCTGGTTGTTCTCCGCGGTGGAGAAGACCTCGCTCTTGCGCGTGGGGATGGTGGTGTTCCGCTCAATGAGCTTGGTGAACACGCCACCCAGCGTCTCAATACCCAGCGAGAGTGGCGTTACGTCCAGCAGCAGCACGTCCTTGACGTCTCCGCCGAGTACGCCGGCCTGGATTGCCGCGCCCAGCGCCACAACCTCATCCGGGTTCACGCCCTTGTGCGGATCCTTGCCAAAGAGCTCCTTCACCAGCGTCTGTACCACCGGGATTCGCGTTGAGCCACCGACCAGCACCACCGCGTCGATCTTCCCGGGTCCTACACCCGCGTCGCTCATCGCCTGCTTGACCGGCTCCCGGGTGCGCTCAATGAGGTCACCCACCAGTTGCTCGAATTTGGCTCGAGTCAGGTTGTAGTTCAGGTGCTTTGGCCCGCCTGAGTCCGCCGTGATAAAGGGCAGGTTGATGTCGGTTGCCTGGCTGCTCGAGAGCTCCTTCTTGGCGTTCTCAGCAGCCTCTTTGAGCCGCTGCAGCGCCATCCGGTCCTGTGACAGGTCAATCCCGTAGTCGCCCTTAAAGCTCTGGACCAGCCACTCGATGATCCGCTGGTCAAAGTTGTCACCGCCTAAGTGGGTGTCACCGTTGGTGCTCTTTACCTCAAAGACGTTGTCGCCAATCTCCAGGATGGAGATGTCAAACGTTCCGCCGCCCAGGTCGTAGACCGCGATGGTCTGGTCTCCCTTGTCCTTGCCGAAGCCGTATGCGAGCGCCGCCGCGGTGGGCTCATTCACAATCCGCTTCACCTCAAGTCCGGCAATCTTGCCGGCATCCTTGGTCGCCTGACGCTGCGAGTCGTTGAAGTATGCGGGGACGGTGATCACCGCCTCCGTGACCTTCTCACCCAGGTAGTCTTCCGCGGTCTGCTTCATCTTCTGCAGGATTGCCGCGGAGATCTCCGGTGGCGAGTGGTGTTTGCCGCCTGCCTCAACGCGGGTGTCGCCGTTGGTTGCCGGGGTCACCGTGTACGGGACCATCTCGATCTCCTGCGAGACTTCGTCGAACTTGCGTCCCATGAAGCGCTTGATTGAAGAGACGGTGTTGAGTGGGTTGGTGATCATCTGATTGCGTGCGGGCTGGCCGACCAGCCGCTCTCCCTTCTCCGTGAAGGCGACCACGCTTGGCGTAGTTCGTCCACCCTCCGCGTTCTGGATCACGACCGGCTCACCGCCTTCCATGACCGCCACAACTGAGTTCGTCGTACCCAAGTCAATACCGATTATCTTGTTCGTAGCCATGTCATTCCTCCAGTGCTGATGTTCAGCGATAGGTTCTTCGTATCCTCCGACTCGCTGAGGGCCCGAGGATACGGGGCCGGGTGTGATCCCGGCCGCCGTGGTCCACACGATTAGTTGGTCTTGACCTCAATCTTGCGAGGTTTGACCTCATCTTTGAGATGGAGCGTTACGGTTAGCACGCCGTTGTCCATCTTTGCTGCAATCTTGTCCCGGTTCACGCTCTCATCCAGCGTGTATCGCTGGAAGAAATCGCCCTCGCGGCGCTCGCGGACCAGGTACTTCCCGCCCTCAGGTGCGGCGCGGTGTCCCCGGATGGAGAGCACGTCGCCGTCCACGTTGACGGAGATGTCGTTCTTGGCCACGCCTGGCATCTCCAGCCGCAGCACCACCGTTCCGTCTTCTTCACAGATGTTTCCTACCGGACGGATGGTTCGGACCTGATTGCTCACTTCGGTAGCCATTTGCTCCTCCTTACTTCACGTTGACCGCGATCTGGCGCGGCTTCACCTCTTCGCGCTTGGGCAGGGCCAGGGTCAGCACGCCGTCGGTCATCTTTGCATCGATCTTCTCAGCGTCTACACCCTGCGGCAGGCTCAAGGTCCGCTGGAACGATCCCTCCCAGCTCTCCTTGCGGAAGAACGTGCCTTCCTTTGCTTCCTGCTCACTTTTCTTGGTGCCTTTGATGGTGAGCACGTTGTTTGCAACGCTCACATCAAGGTCCTTCTGCGACACACCGGGCAGGTCCACTGTCACCACGTACTCGTTCTCATGCTCAACTACGTCCAGAGCAGGCGAGAACTCGCGGTCGAACAGGCCCGCGCCGGCGGAACGACCGGAATCCAGATCGAACATCGAGTCGATCTCACGTCGAATCCGATCAAGCTCTCCGACGGGGTCCCACGGGCTTCCCGTGTTTCTGCGTACGAGATTCATATCGTACCTCCTCGCTCTTGAGTTTTGATCAGCCTCCGGAGCAACGTCCGTTGCTGATCTACGCCCATATACAAGCACAAGCCGTGCCAACTCTGCCCTCTTGTAAACCACGTGAATACCGGTAGTTACGCGATCACCTCAAGTGTCGGTCCGGCCAGGTGGCGCATCTTGACGCGAATGGTCTACGGATGTGTACGCATGTGTCATTATGTCCCATGGGGTCACAATGCCCCTGTCCTGGCTGTGTCGCTTTGCGCCGCCGGGAGATTAGGCATTGCTACGAGCCGCGTGTTCGAGACACGGGACAGAAACTGGCCGATTCGGAAGAACGTAGGACGGGTCATAGGGCGCAACCCTCTACCCGCGAGTCCGTTGCACGATCACCTTGATTGTTGATGCGCCATTTACGGCCTGAACGACCAGCAGGACTGACGGCACTATCCCTTGAGGCCCGTTGTGCTAATCCCCTCCGTGATATGTCGCTGGAAGAGGAAGTAGATTGCGATGATCGGGAGCAACGACAGGGTGGACATGGCGAACAGGGAGCCCCAATCGGTCATGGTGCTTGGGTCTGAGAAGAGACTCAGCGCTATCGAGGCAGGATACTTGCTCGGCGTGTTGAGATAGAGCAGAGGACCCATGAAATCGTTCCACTTCCAGTAAAACGAGAAGATGGCCACCGTAACGAGCGCGGGTTTGAGAAGCGGTATCATGATGCTGACGAAGATTCGGCCCTTACCGCATCCGTCAAGAAACGCCGACTCGTCGAGCTCGGCCGGGATGCTCCCGATGAACTGCATGATAAGAAAGATGAAGAACGCTGAACCAAGGTAGGACGGAACCACAAGCGGTAGCACGGTGTTGATCCACCCCAACTTCGCGAAGATCACATACTGCGGCACCATCAGTACCTGCTCGGGTAGCATGAGTGTCACCATCAAACAGACAAAGAGGAATCGTCGACCCCTTCGTCTCGTAGTAGACCCAGTGCGGCGATGATTTGAACACGATGGCTGTCAGCACCGCAATGATGACAAGCAGGAACCACGCAAGCGCAGAGCCGTATCCCATTTCGTAGTACTCGAAGGAGCGCCTGTAGAGATGAAGCGCGTAGAGCAACGTTCTGTCTACGGGCCCGCCAGGAAAATCAACATTGATGATCCAAACTGCCAGATGTGGAGCAGCATCAGGACGCCAAGTGCGGTGTCAGGATTGCCGATTGGGTTCTCTGTGACGAACGCGTCGATCACCGCGGTTGTCTTGTCCGCGCGACTCTAGTTGCCCCAGTAGATGACGCGAATCTGGCTCGATTCTGCAGCGTCTGGCGACTCCTCGGTCCCAGTCGCCCACGCCACACTCGCCAGCGTACAGAGCGCGATGACAATGATTACCTTTCGCATAGTGTCCTCCTGTAGGGGAATTGTCCCATTGCACTCGGTATCCCGCCATGCCCGATTCCGGGCAATGCGGACACTATTCCGGGGTCTTTAGTAGTTCGCTCTTGTACACCGACGGGGGGAGCCCGGTGATCTTCTTGAACACCTTACTGAAGTAGTGGGTGTTGTCGCTGAACCCACATCGCTCGGCGATCTCATAGACCTGTAGTCGCGGCGAGTCGTGCCAGGTCTTCATGGCCTCGCGTATCCTCAGGTGAGTCAGGTACTCGGTGAACGTGTGCCCGGTCTCACGCCGGAAGATCTCGCCAAGGTAGTCGTAGTTGAGAAACGCAACTGTCTCAGCTGCGACTCGCAAAGAGACGTCGGCATCCCCGAAGCTCTCGTGCAAGTAGCGTATCACTCTGAGCACTGCAGGGTGCATGCCTATCTCCGGCGAGGCGGTCTGCTCCGCGCGACGCGTCTCGATCACCCATCGAAGGCTTTTGAGCACACCCTCAAGTTCCGACTCATCCACTGATGAAGTGGCCCTGAAGGAACTCCTGTTGCGGGAGGAGCACGCCATTGCATT
>CAYTGY010000204.1:0-6311 GCA_964437265.1 uncultured Spirochaetaceae bacterium
CCATCAGACCCCACACGAAGGCCTTGTCTGAGTCGTACTCATCCTCAGGAACGTCCGGCACCTCTCCCTCCACATATGTACCACGGCTGACCGAGGTGGAGTATGAGTAGCCGTATTGGTATCCCACGCTTCCTCCAACCAAAATGCCCCCCGCGGACGCTTCCGCCTCCACGGTGACGTCCAGCTCATACTCATAGGTGTCGGTCTCAGTGGTGAGGTCTTCCAGTGTGATAACCGAGGTTCCGGTAGCGGAGGTACCCACGGAGACCGAGTGGTTGGAGAAGAGCCCCGTGTCGCCGGAGCTGGATTCGAGTTGGTTTCTGTCCGTCCGGTCGGCATAGGAGAACGGCGATCCGAGGGTGTGAAGCAGGGCCTCTCTGTCAATCGTGATACCGGTGGAATGCGAGTTGAAGAAGTCGATGGCCTGGTGATACTCTCCGGGTTTCCTGGGGACGTTGATGGTCACGGTCTCGCCGATCTGCCCGGCTTCCGGAGACGAGAGCACCTCGTAGTAGTACACGTCGAAGGGGATGGCGGTGAAGATGACCTTGTCTTCGCCCACTCCGGTGGTGTAGCCCCAGGTCTCCGTTACCTCGTGGGTTGTAGCGGTACCCCAGTCAAAGGAGTTCTCTACCGTGGTCTTGAGCTCCGCCTGTGCGAGGCCGAAGGGAGCGGTGAAACTCGCGCCGAAGGAAAAGCCGGTGGAAAAGCCATGGCTGGAGCCGTCCTCTTGGGCATGTCCCTCAATAGAGCCAAAGCCGGTTCCGCCATTGCCGGTTTGGTTGATACCGCTAAAGTAGGGCGGAGAGGCCAGGACGGCTACCACCACCGGGTTGGTAAACAAGAGCTCGTGTTCCTGGAAGAGCAGCACCGCGCTGTCGTCATCCACGTTGGGCAGACATACCGTTCCGCGGGTCGGCTCGGGATCGACAAACAGCTCTTCGTGCAGCCCCAACTCCCCGTCGGACTTGACGCTGAAGATGTAGATCTGGTCGTCATCCCTGGTGAGATACACCACGTCCGCCTTCCTGTCTCCGGTGACGTCCCCCATCTGGATGATCTCAAAGTTGGGATAGTTATCCTCGTAGTTGAGGCCCATGACCAGCGCCTCGTTTCCCCACGTCGGGTGGTACTTGATTTCGCCGCTTTCCACCACGTAGATGTCCTGGTAGGTGGCGATCTCATGGTCCCCGTCGCCGTCCATGTCTCCGGCGGCCACGCCGGTGATCCAGTACCTGGGGCCAACCTCATAGTCGTCGGAGCCCTGCGAGGCGAGAAATGCAAACATCGGGTTCGAATCCTCGTCCATGGCGGTGTCCAGAACCAGGAGCAGCTGCTCGTCGGCGTTGTGTTTGCGTCCGCTGAATGCGACCTCCGGCAGACCGTCGCCGTCAAAATCGCCGCAGGCCACGTCGGCGGCACTCAGAGCGTAGGAGACCCCGTCCGTCGTCTGGATGTCTCCGGAACTCAACATGGTAGAGAGGTTCGGCGAGTCGACAATATCGTCGAAGATATGGTAGCGGCCGACGTTGGCGAGGCTGCCTTCACCGTTGGCAATGACGATCTCGTCCCGTCCGTCCGCGTCAAAATCCGCAGTATCCACCCGGACATAACTGGTCCTGTCTGGGTTCAGATCGTCTATGATTGTGCTCGCGAGAGGTGCGAATGAAGTATCTCCGTCGTCCAGTACCCAGAGACCTCTACCGACAACGAGTACCAGTTCGTCCTTGCCGTCCCCGTCCAGGTCTCCGCCGGCGAGATCGATGCTCGCGTAGTTGTTCTCCCAGTCGGATCCTCCGCCGCAGGAGCCGGTTATGATGTCCGAAAGCCCCGGGACCGCGACTGTAGCCACTTCGCCCCTGTCCGTAAGCGTCCCGGCGTTGTATCTGAACATCCGGAGGACGACCTCGTTGCGGGTCTCGTATGCCACCGCGACGATGATCTCATCGTATCCGTTTCCGTCCACATCCGCGGCCAGGCTCTTCTTGGCGTAGCCGGTGGCCCACTCGACGTCGTCACCGGATGCCTGTGCCAGGAGGGGATATCCGGTGCCTTCGGTCCGGTCACCGTAGAGTCCGTGGTTCTTCTCGTTGATCCCAACTCCGGCGGCGAAGATCTCACACTGCTTGAACAGGACCCCCATCTTGGAGCCCACGGGATTGTACTCATCTCCAAGCCCCAGGCCGTTTGGGTCCTGGCGGGCGCCGAGCTCTGTAGAGACTCCGAGCTCCGCGAGGGCCGCGACGTGCTCATCGTTCGTGCCGGCTCCATCTAGGGGAGTGCGGCAAGTGGTGACCATGAGCAACGTGAGCAGGATTGCGAAAACCCGCGCGGCGACAGCGGCGTATCGTGATGTACCCATGAGGAGCCTCCTGTGCCGCATGGTAGGTGAATCAACCGGGCCCGGTCAAGGCGTCATGTCGGTCATGGTGAACATTGACCTTGGCACAGCGCGCGGTTACCATGGGCGGTCGTCGGGTCGGACGACTATCCGACCGTCGCTGGAGCGAGCGCATCTCAATTGCAGCGCGATCGATTCCCGATGACTAAACCGCCGCCTGAATCAATTCGACTCAGGCGGCGGTGCGACAACGTACGAATAAGAATGTCTATGGAGAATCGTAGTAGATATTTCCCCAGCTTACATAATCGCTCACCCCTGATCTGTTATCGTAAACACCGTTCCAGTCACCACCTGCCGGCGAAGTAGCGCTCCCGTCACCGTTGGTGTCCCCTTTTCTCGAATCATCTTTGTACGAGGTGAAAGCTACTCCTGTCCCGTTGTAATTCGGAATGTTGGAAGGACCAGCATCAAGTTGCAGCACGCTTCCGTTTTTGAACTTCAATACCACATCGTTTTCCAGAGTTAGTGTCGCAGCGGATCTGATAATGAACTGGTTATCATCTATGACAAATGCCACTTCCGTCTCGCCCCAGGTGATAGCGGAATCTACTTCGTTGATTGTTTCCACGTAGATTCCGTTATTGGTGTTGGTAATACTCGGGTCGTCAGGGGATACGAACCTGTTGGAATCGTCTATGCTGAAAGCAGTACTGATCGAGAGCGGGCGAATATTGTCATAGAAGACATTGTTCGCCACCACCGTTCCCGCTTCACCGTTGGAGAGATCGAGGACGCCCCGGTCTCCTGCGCCTGAAGTATAGCTCCCATCATTGTGCGCAAATGTAGAGAAGGTCACCGAGTTGTTAGCCCCCCAGATGGCCAGGGTAGCGTTGTAGGTACTGTCACCGCCGTAGTAGAACTCACAGTACTGAAATTTGTTTCCGTTGGTGTCCTGGATGTTGATCATCCCCCAGTCTTTGGCCGCCGGAGATGTAGCTGTCCCGTCTCCGTTCGTATCGCCTCCGTGCGCATCGTCCTTAAAGGAGGTGAAAACGATCGGGGAGTCCACGGTGCCTTCCGCGACAATGGTGCCGCTTCCGGAAACCTGCATATCAGGTCCGTCGTCAGGATGGAATTTGACAATAACACCCGGCTCTATCTTGAGGGTGTCCTCTACATAAAAATCCCATGCGCGAATCACATAGACATACCCGCTTTCCCAGGTGGTGAACTCGGTGATGTCATCTTCTACTACGATCACGCCTGCGGGCGCATCACCGTTTCCGTTTCCTTCGCCGGGCGGTTCGCACGCTGCAAAAGAAACAATCACTCCCGTGGCCGCAACTAATGCCACCAAAATCGATAACAATCGTCTTGTTTTCATACAGGCTCCTTGTAGTCTCTGTTCTCAGAGCATATCACCAAAACTTCACTTTTGCCGTGGTCGCGTCTGCCGCCAATACGGGACGACGACTCCTGGCCGCACCTTACCCGTGCGGGTGGCGCCATGGTCCCGCGGTCCGGAACACGGGACTAGAGCGGCTGTAACCGCCGTCTGGAACGGAACGCTCAAAGAAGGCAATGGTACACTGAGCGCAGAAAGCGGGCACCTGGAGGGGCCGTATACGTTCGCCTCCCGGTTTGAGAACGGGAGCGGTACCAACCCGGACGAGCTCATCGGCGCGGCTGAGGCCGGATGTTTCTCAATGGCCTTCTCGCTCGAGTTGGAGCAAGCAGGCTACAAGGCGAAGGTACCGGGTATACCCAAAGACGAGTTCGACAAGATCGCAGAAGGTGCCCGGGCCAATGCTGCCGCCGGACTCGGATCATAGCCGCCGTGCTCCGCACGCTCGAGTTGCCGGCACCGGTGATTCAGGCCGTCGCGGCCGGTGACCGGCTTGTCGGACTGTCACTTGGGCCGGGCCACCCGGGCTCGGGATTGAGTGCCCACTCGTCGGTGATGCGCCGGCGGTCCGCCTCCACGTCCTTGAACCACTCCTCCAGCTGCCGCGTGAGCCGGTCCACAATCTCCGGATGCTCGGCGGAGCACTCGTGCTCCTCACCCGGGTCGTCGCTGAGGTTGTAGAGCTCAGCCGGTGGCGGATCCGGGATGGTGCGCGCGGGGTCACCGTGAAAGATGCCGTTTTCAATGAAGTACTCGGTGTGGTACATGGTGGTGTGTAGGTGGCCAATGTCGTGAACCTTCATCGCCTCCGGGATCGCCGGGCGGACCAGCTTCCACTCCCCGTCGCGGGCGGCGGCGTTGCAGGTGACCACCGGCGAGTAGCGGTTCCACTGCCAGCACCGCCGGGTGCAGGTCTCACCTCCGTCCCCCCGCAGGACCGGTAGCACATTGACGCCGTCAATCGGGAGCGTGCCGACGTTCGTCGCATGGTCCGGCAGCGGGACGCCTGCCGCTCCGAGCAGCGTGGGGAAGTAGTCGGTGAAGTGCACCATGGCGTCCGTGGTCCGGCCACCGTCCATGCCGCCCGCCGGCCAGCGCAGGATGCCGGGTACCCGGATGCCGCCCTCATAGGTGCTACCCTTGGCGCCGTGCCGGCCGCAGTTGAACCGAGTAGTGACCTCATCTCCCGTTCCGCCAAACTGCGGGCCGTTGTCGCTGGAAAAGACGACCAGCGTGTTCTCTTGGAGCCCGAATCTACGGAGCGCGTCCAGGATGCGTGCTACGCCTTCGTCCATCGCCAGAAGCATGGCGTAGATGCACTTCACGCCCCACGGCTCGTCCAGGTGGTCAAACTGCCGGATGTAGTGCTCCGGCGCCTGCAGCGGCGTGTGCGGCGCGTTGTAGTTCACGTGGAGGAAGAACGGCTCGTCTTTGTGCCGATTCAGGAACTGCACGGCTTCTTCGGTCCAGATGTCGGTCAGATACCGGCCGTCGCCCCGCCCAACGCGGTTGGTTCCCCACTCGATACGCCAGTCAAAGTAGTCATGCATCCCGCCTCTGAAGCACACCGTCTCATCAAAGCCGCGGCGGGCCGGGTGGTACCGCGGGTCAAAGGCGCCTAAGTGCCACTTGCCCACGTGGCCGGTGACGTAGCCGGCTTCCTGCAGCACCTGCGCCAGCGTGCGCTCCCGCAACGCAAGCCGCTCCAGGCCGCGCCACTCCAACGTGTCGATGCTGCCGGTGCGGTGCGGGTACCGGCCGGTCAAGAGCGCCGCCCGGCTGGGATTGCACACCGGGCTTGCGGTGTAGTGCTGGGTGAGGCACACCCCCTCGCTCATCAGCGCATCCAGAGTGGGCGTCTTGGACAAGCCGTCATTGAACGCACTGAAGTCTCCATAGCCCATATCGTCCACCAGGATGAAGACGATGTTTGGATTGTTCTGTGTGGTAGCAATCATGGTTTCCTCCGGCCGAGCTTACTACTCCGCGTACGCGCGCAGTTCCATAACCTTTCGTTGCAGTGACGCGAGTTGCTCCGGCGGTGTTGAGCCTTCCAGTTCCGCAAGGGAGATGGTATTGCCCACCGTAGCGTGGACTACGCCACCCATCTTTCGCGTGAGCTCGCGAATCACCAGGCTCAGTCGTAGGGTCATGCTAACCCGGCTGGCGGCGTGAAAGAGCACACTGTTCTGCCCGTGGAAGTAGACGGGCACCACCATGGCGTTGCGGATGCGAAGCAGCTTCATCACGAAGAGTTTCCACTCCAGCTCTCGCGCCTGCCCAACTACCTTAGGCGCCGTGGCAATGCCGCCCGACGGGAAGATCACCACCGCTCCCCCGCCACGGAGGGCTTCGACGGCCGCCTGCTTCGTAGCGATGTTCGTCTTGGTTGCCGCGGCGGTCGCGCGAAAATCGATAGGTAGGAGGAACTCGGTGAGATGATCGACCGCCGCCAGATCGCTGTTGATGAGCACGCGCCAGGTGGTCCGCAATCTGGATGCCAGGCGGCACATGATCATCCCGTCAAGAATGCCGAATGGGTGATTGCCAATCAGGACCAGG
>CAYTGY010000205.1:0-6303 GCA_964437265.1 uncultured Spirochaetaceae bacterium
TGGGGATCGCCTATCCCTCTCCGCCAAAGTGTTGCTTCTCGGACTTGAAGACGGGCGCCGTCGGCAGAGCGCATTACATATCATCCAGCAGCTTCCCACGTTGCTCGAACCCGCTGCGGATCGGGGTTGCCCTGGCCCCGGTCGGTCGGCCGACCGCACCCATCCGTTTCGCTCACATTCCGCTTCCAAGATGCGCCATTATGCCCTACTATGGCCGCTAATGGATCAGAGCTATGATGTCGTGGTGGTTGGCGCTGGGCTCGGTGGGCTGTGCGCCGCCTACGAGTCCGCGGCGGCGGGGATGAAGACATTGCTGCTGGAGCAGCACAACCTCCCCGGCGGATTTGCCACCAGTTTTGTCCGCGGCCGCTTTGAGTTCGAGCCGTCGCTCCATGAGTTGCCCGATATGCCCTCCGGCGAGGCGCCAACCGGAGTGGTCCAGTACCTTCGTACGCAGGTGAACCTCCCGGTGGAGTTCGTCAAAATACCGGAGGCGTACCGGGTGATCCTGACGGAGAAGCGGACCAGTGTTCGCGTACCGTTTGGCGTTGACGCATTTGTGGATACGGTGGCGGAGGCGGTTCCCGGAACCGGTGCCGCCGCACGCCGCTACATGGACCTCTGCGCGGAAGTGCAGGATACGTTTCACTACCTCAACAAGAACAGAGACAACCTCAAGTATCTGGAGTTCATCCGGAAGCACCGCTCGTTTATTGGCGTAGGCCCCGCAACGGTTGATGCGGTGGCTGAGAAGATCGGCCTGCCCAAAGCGGCACAGGAGATCATGTATCCGTACTGGTGCTATTTGGGCGTTCCAACGTCTCGCATGTCGTTTCCCATCTGGGCGTCGCTCCTGTACTCCTATATCTCCGCCGGGGCCACCATCCCAAAGCTCCGCTCGCATGAGCTCTCCGCGGCGTTTGTGGAGAGGATTGAAGAGCTGGGCGGTCACGTCCGTCTGAGCACACCGGCGGACGCGATCACCGTTGAAAACGGTGCGGTCACCGGAGTGCGCCTTCCGGACGGCTCGCGGATTGGTGCGCGCGACGTGGTTTCAAACGCTTCTCCCACGCTGGTGTTCTCTCATTTGATTGAGCCCACGGCGGAGGTGCCTGCTGCCGCGCTCCGCAATATCCGCTCGCGCCGTCACGGGTTCAGTTTGGTGGTGGTGTACCTGGGGCTGGATGCCCCGGCAGAGGAGCTCGGGCTCCACGACTACAGCTACTTCATTGCCCCGCACATGGACACAGACCGGCTCTATGCGGCAATCAGCGACATCGACTCCGAAGAGATCATGCAGGCCTCCGTCTGTCTCAGCGCGGCGAATCCCGAGTGCTCTCCGCCGGGCACCAGCATTCTCTCCATCACCGCGGGGTACCGCGCCGAGGCGTGGGAGAACGTCACGGCGGAGGAGTACGTGGCGGTCAAGCGGCGCGTCGCAGACCGGCTGATCGATCAGTTCGAGGCGGCTACCGGGACCAGTATCCGGCCGCATATAGAAGAGATAGATATCGCAACGCCGCAGACCTTTGCCCGGTACACCGGCGCGTGGGAGGGCATTGTGTACGGGTATGAGCCCGAGCCGTGGGACTCGGTGGTCCCGCGCGCCTTGACCGTTGAGAAGGAGCGGTATGTTGACGGGCTGGACTTCTGCGGCGGGTTCTCCTTCCGCAGCCACGGCTACGGGAGCTCGCTGCTCTCCGGGAAAGCCGCGGTGGAGCGGGTGCTCCGGCGAAGGGGAGGAACGCAGTGAGCTTCACCATGCGGGGGCCAATTCGGGACCTCCTGGCCTTTGGTAAACACCTGAGCGAGCGCAACCGCGTCTTTGCCGCTGCGCAGAATGAGGCGTATGGGCCGGGGTTCATGAACCGGTTGGCCGCACGGCTCCATCCGCGCGGCGGACAACACATGCGGATCACCGCGGTGCGCACAGAGGCGCCGGGCGTGTTCACCTATTCGCTGGAGCCGGCGGACGGAGCTCGCGTGGCGCCGTTCCGTGCCGGGCAGTACGTTGCGGTAGAAGTTGCCGTTGACGGAAACCGGATCTCCCGGCCCTATTCAATTGCCACGCCTCCGGGTGAGGCGCTCGCCGGCAACTATTATGAGATCACCATCAAGCGCAAGCCGGACGGCTACCTTGCCGCGGCCGGGATAGACCGGTGGGAGATAGGGACGGAGCTGCTCTGCTCAGAGCCCGAAGGGTTCTTCACCTATGAGCCGTTGCGAGACAGTTCTACGCTGGTCTGTCTGGCCGGCGGCACGGGAATCACCCCCTTCAGGGCAATCATCCCAGACGTACTCGCCAACCACCCGGATACGCGGGTCTGCCTCCTCTACGGCATCAATACGCCGACCGAAGAGCTCTACGGCGCGGAGTTCCGCGAGCTTCTGATGGCGTACCCGGAGCGCTTTGCGTACGTGCTGGTGGTAGCCGACGGCGGCCCGCCGGCCGCCGTTGGTGATGCGCCCGTAGCAGCCGCGACCGGGTTCATCACTGCCGAGCTGATTGACCGCCACGCCGGCCGTGATGATGACCCCACCTTTTTCATCTGCGGTCCTGAGCCGATGCAGGATCATTTGACTGCTGAGCTTGCTCCGCGCTCGGTCCCGCGACGGCGGATCCGCCGTGAGAACTTTGGCACCGTGGATACCGGGGCCGGAACGGTGGTCGTTGCAGACTGCCGGGCGCCGGCCGCCGGCGATGCCCCCGTCTCACTCCGGGTGATCTGGGACGCCGGCGAGGTCGTGATACCCGCCCGTCGTGATGAGACGGTGCTGGTTGCACTCGAGCGCGCCGGGCTCAACGCCCCGGCGCGGTGCAGGTCCGGGGAGTGCGGCTGGTGCCGCGCGAAGCTGCTCTCGGGCTCGGTGCGCGTTTCAGACCGGAATGACGGACGTCGTGCTGCGGACAAGAAGTTCTCCTATGTTCATCCGTGTGTGAGCTACCCTATCGCCAACCTGGCGATCACGACCGTTGCAAACCCATTGAAGTTACGAGGGAGGAGTGAAGACGATGAAGCTGGTAGTTGATTCGGCGTTACAATTGGAGCCGCAGACCGTCAATGAGCTCGGGCTCACGGTGGTGGAGTACCCTATGTACCTCAACGGCGAACCGTATCCGGTCTCAATGACCATGAGCCGCGAGGAGAAGGACAAGCTGCGTGCGGTCCTCAAAGACAAGAACAACAGCGTGACCACCTCCGGTCTTCGCAAAGAGGATCTTCTTGAGGCGTATCACAAGTTCCCCGGGGAGAAGGTCATCTCACTGCATCAATCCGGCCGAGCCTCCACGGCAACAATGGCCGTGATCCGGGAGCTCCTTGCGGAGGAGACAGGGCTTGACATCGAGTTCATGGATGCGCACCATCTGACGGCGGCATACTCGGTGATTGTCCAGCAGATCGCTGAAGCGGTGAACGCGGGCAAGTCGATAGAGGAGATCCGCGAGCTGCTTGACTACATCCGGGCCAACACGCGTCACCTTGGAGCGGTCTATGACCTGTTCTATCTCCACCGCACCGGGCGCATCGGTCTGGCCAAGGCCGTGCTGGGAACGGCGATGAAGATCATTGCGCTACTGAGCTCCTCAGATGAGCCGGGAGTCTTGATATCAATAGGCAAGGCGAAGAACTACACACAGTCGAATGCCCGGTTCCTCTCCATCATTCGCAAAGAACTGGAGGAGAAGTCGGGAACACGGCTGCGGGCGGTGATCAGCGTCATTGGGCCGCATGAGCAGGAGGCGGCTCATCTGAAGGCGGCAGTGGAGCAGTTGGAGTGTGAAACCCACGTGGAAATTCACTACACTAATCACAGCAACATGCCGCATGCAGGACCGGACTTCTATGACATCGGCTATACGATCTACCGCGACTGAGTATCTGGGGCATGACGAGTTTCGTCGTGCCCTGATTCACAGCGCCGCACATCTCAAAGCAAACTACCAGATTCTGGACCGGCTCAACGTGTTTCCGGTGCCGGATGGCGACACCGGAAGCAATATGCTGGCAACCTTCGTAGCCGGCGTAGAGGCGATTGCGGATGTCCAGACCTCCTCCATCCGGGAGCTGTCTCAGCGCATGACGCCGGCGTTGTTGAAGCACAGCCGTGGGAACTCGGGTTTCATTGTGGCGCGCTTTTTCTCCGGTTTCTTTGAAACCGCGGCCGGCTATGAGCGGCTCCAGTCGCGTCACATTTCAGACAGTTTTGCCAACGGCTCATACCATGTGACCTCCTCGCTCTTCTCACCGGTGGAGGGAACGGCAATCACCATCATCTCCGCCATGACCCGCGCCATGCAGGCGGCCGCCGGTGCAGGGCCGGTTCAAGCGCTCCGCCAGGCGATCAACGCCGCCCGCGAGACCCTCCAACGGACCCCGGACATGCTGCCGGTTCTTGCCCGCGCGGGCGTGGTTGACTCCGGTGCGCTCGGTTTCATCATGCTGTTTGAGGGTCTCCTTGCCGGAATCAGCGGGGAGACGCTTCCGCCGGAGACCGAAGACGCGTACCGCTTTCCCCCACGCGCGGAAGGAGACGGCGGCCCCAATCAGCCGGCCTCGGAGACCCTGTGCTACCGCTACTGCACTGAGGTGGTGCTTTCCGGCTTCTCCGGTGGCTCCAACGTTGAGCTCAAGCGCTATCTCACCGAACGAGGCGACAGCATAGCGCTGGTCGCGGACGGTGAAACCCTGAAGCTGCATATCCATACCAATGATCCACATGACATCCTGGGCTACCTTGAAACCATGGGAACGGTGGAGAATCGCAAGATAGAGGACATGGTTGAGCAGGTGAAATCCGCGGCACGTGCGGCTGCCGGTGAAGAAACCGGTCAGTGCGCCGTTCTGGCCATTGTGCCGGGCGGCGGGTTTGTTCAGGTCTTTGCCGACCTAGGCATTGATCACACGCTTGTCTATGGTGACGCGTTACCCGCGGCCGGTGAGATTGAGTCCGCCGTTGCGGCGATCCCCGCGGACCAGGTTGTCATCCTTCCCAACAACCGGAACATCATCCCGGCCGCGACCATCGTGCAGGGAAATTCGAACAAGGACGTGTTCATTCTGCCAACCGAACACCTGGTGCAGGGGCTCTCCGCGTCCTACGGTTATAGCGACAACCTCTCCGCGGGACCAGACCTGGACGGGATGCTTGACTGCCTGGAGCTGGCCGACTACTTCTCCGTGTATCAAGCGGTTGAAACAACACAGTTCCACCAGACCACTATTCGGGCCGGCGCCTATTTTGTGGCGCACCGTGACCAGATTCTCGCAACGGCGGATTACCTGACGAGCACCGTGGTGCAGGTCCTGGAGTCGTTTCCCACTCCGGTGACTGAGCGAAGCAATCTCACCATCTTTGCCGGCGTGCCGGCGGATGAGCAACAGCTGGCGACGCTTGAGACTGAGCTGCGGACGCGATACTCCCACCTGGAGGTGGAGTGCCACTACGGCGGGCAGAAGCGAGAGACCGTGATCATCAGCGTGGAATAGGAGGACCGAATGGTGGCCGTCAGTGCAGCAGCCGCAATCATTGTGGCGTATCTCTCCGGGTCGGTGAACTACGCAATCATCGTGACGCGGCTTGTGGCCGGCAAGGACATCAGAGAGCTCGGGAATCGGGTGGCCGGCGCCTCCAACACCGGACGGTCAATCGGCAAGAAGTGGGGCTTCCTGGTGACGTTCCTTGACGGGATGAAGGCGATGGGGCCGCTGATAATCGCGCGCATCTTCCTCTTCCCGGAGAGCTCCAACCTCCACTTCGCCATCCTCTACGCAATGGCGCTGGCCACCATTCTTGGCCACATGCGGCCGGTCTTCTACGGATTCCGCGGCGGCAACGGGGTGGCGAGCTTCCAGGGGGCGCTGCTCTTCCTTATTCCGGTGGAGTATCTGGCCTCCATGCTGATTGGCGGCACGTTTGTGTTGCTGTTTGTGAAGAACGTCCAGTACAAGATGACGCAGTGGATCCCCATCTCATTTGTGACGCTTACCCCGTTTCTCACGCTCGCGGTCAACGCCGTTTTGGACGTTCCGTTGTTCGCGCATATCTCCATTGGCGGGCATCCACCGGCGGTCATCATTGGCACCTTTGTGCTCTCACTCCTTATGCTGGGGATGAACTACGCGTTCATGCGCGAGCGAAAGCGCGAGCTGCTCCGCGAAGAGCCGCCTGCGGCCACGTAACGCCGCCGACCCTACGCCAACCGCTGCTTCATCCAGCCGAGCATCTCCGACATCACCTGATCCTTCTCAGGCTCATTGAGAATCTCATGGTAGAGCCCCTCATACACGCGGACGGTCTTGT
>CAYTGY010000206.1:0-6290 GCA_964437265.1 uncultured Spirochaetaceae bacterium
CGTACGCCTGCCACCCATCCTGGCCGGGGACCAGATCATTCTTGCCACCCCACCACACCGTGTAGCCGCTCTCCTTCAGTGTGCGCAACAGCACCGGCTCATCCGGGCGCATCATGTGGTACATGGTTCTATGTCCGCGCACGTGCGGATACCACCCGCTCATAAAACTGCACCGGCTAGGTGTACACACGGGGTTCTGACAGTACGCGTGGGAGAACGAGACGGCGTCCTCGCGGACCAGCGCATCAAGCGCCGGCGTATGTGCGGCCGGATTGCCCAAATGCCCAAGGGCATCAGCGCGGAACTGATCGGGGTTGAAGAATACCAGATGGGGGTGCGTGGGTGTGGGCATACGACATACTACTCAGTGCGGCCGGGCGCGAATAGACCTCACGCGTTGGCGTCCGCCCATACGCTCAAGAACTCCACGGTGATCATGGCCGTAGCGCCCCACATAGCGACTGTTCCGTACCGGTAGCACGGCACGTGCTCCGCCCGTCCTCGCCTGAAAACCTCCATGCCGCCGCGCCCACGTAGGGGTATACCACGAAATTGGAGACTGGGACGTACAGTGGCGTGAGCGCCCCAAGCAGGGTGACGGCGTCCTGCGGGACCCCAATCTCCTCCCAAGTCTCACGAAGAGCCGTTGCGGCAAGGTCGCGGTCCGCCGGCTCATACGCACCACCGGGAAGCGGCATTGCCGGCCTGCGGGAGAGGCGTGCCTCAAGCGGATCACGAGCGTCCGGCATGCTCTGTGCTCCCAAGCCACCTGTCAAAGTGCTCAATCTGACGGTCCCAGGAGAATCGCGCCGCGGCGGCGGCAACCTGCTCCGGCGTGGGCACGGCGGGCCGCGGTTGGGAACCGGCAAGCGCACCCAGCATACGGCGCAGCTTCTGTTCAAGCCCGCGATCACCAACAAAGAGGCACGCATGGTGGAGCTCCACGGGAAGGATCTCCGGATACGCCAGTCGGTGGGGCAGCAGCGGAATGCACCCGGCGCTCATCGCTTCCAGCACGGCGATGCCAAAGTTCTCCTGGATCGCCGTAGAGATCACGATGTCTGCCGTCTGGAGCCAGCGATGGTACTCGCCGCGGGTGGGCGCATACCCAAAGGTCACCAGGCGGTCGGCCAGATCGGACTGCGCCTGCAGAAACTCCTTGGGCTCAGCCTGCGGGTTCTCTCCCAGAATGGCCACGCGAAACGACACGCCTTGGTCAACCAGTCGTCGCATCACCCGGGCGAACAGAGCGAAGTTCTTGTCGTACTCCCACCGGTGATTCCAGAGAATCAGCGGCGACGCGCTCCGGCTGGGCACTCGTGCGAGACCCACCGGACGAATCCCCGGATGCACAACCGTGATCTTGGCGCATATCTGTTCGGCGGACGGCAGTGTGATCTCCGGCTCCCACTGCTGCAGCTCCGCCAGATGACGTGCGTAGACGTCAAGAAAGGCGTCGCGGTGAAATGCCGAGTTGAACGCAATCCGCTCCGCGTGCAACGCGTTACGAACGTCGGCGGCGACCACGTCCGCCGCCACGGTTTGCCCCGTTGGCAGCGGATACGTGCCCTGGGTTTCGTGGCAGTACCAGTAGATGGGCGGGACCCTGCCCGGCGGGGCGGCGGCAGCTGCGGCCTCAGCAGCAAGCGCCTTTAGATCGCCAATGTCCACATAGTCGCTGACGACAATGAGATCGTACGCCGCGTGGTGCGCTCGGCGTGCCAGCTCGAACGCCGCGTACCGACGCCGCCACTTCCAGAATCGATCCGGGAGTGTGAGCAGCTCTATGGTGTGCCCGCTGCGCCTCACCAACTCATCCGCCACGTGCCGGTGCGAACCGCCGTAGAACGGCTCAATGAACAGGATGTGGCGTTGATTCATGGCCGTTGCCGGAGTCCATACCGGCTACCGACGGGTTTCCAGCCGTGGCCTTTCGCCTGCCCAGCACCACTGAGCCGGCGAGAATCGCTGCCACGGAAATCCACTGTAACGGCGTGAGATACTGGCCGAACACCACCACGCCGCCGACAACCGGCACCACAATGAAGTTCGCGGTGAATACGGGGATAATGCCAATCGCCTCGCCATGATCGTAGGCAAACTGGATTACCACCATCGACAGCAGCGAAAGCCCAACCCAGAGTGCGGTGATGGGGTTTCGGAGCACGGCACCAAAAAACGGCCTAAGGCCGTCAGCCGGCGTGGTCTCAGAGGTACCCAGCTCCTGGTAGAGCTGCGAGGCAGCGCCAAGAAACCCGGAGAGCCCGCCCAACAGGACCCCCGCGGTCTGCCGGCGGGTAGCGCGTGCCGGGGCCCCCGCTTGAGAGCGGGAAGCACTCACGAACGCGATCACGGTTCCACTGCCGTAGACCAGGACTCCAGCCCCTAGAAACATGTGAAGCACCAGCGTGTTGGGCCGGCCGCCGCTGGACTCCCGAAGCAGCGCGACTCCCACCGCTCCGGCAATGATGACCGGCACCGAGATTGCATCACGGACACGAAGCGACTCCTTCATCACCACGCGGCTAAAGACCGCCAACGAGGCAAGACCGGTACCGGCGAGCGCGCCGGCAACGGTGACCGATCCAAGTGTGATTGCGAAGAACACCAGCCAGAATGAGACGGCGGTGGCGGCGGTAGCCACAGCCCAGACGGTCCAGGCAAGGAGTGCCCGGTTGTGCCGCATCCCCAAGCCAATCTTCTGGCCGGCCTGGCCAAGATTGAGGAGCGTGTAGCCGGCAAACGCGAGCAAGCCGGCGGATAGCGAGTCGGTCATCCGCACTAAGCTACTTCTTGACACCGCTCCGGTCGAGTGATCCGTTGGGTTTGGTTGTCGCGGGTGCTCGGTCCGCAATCCAGCTCAAAACGCGGCGAAACTCGGGAGGACACGCTACACCAATACCAGCTTGTGCCGGACCGCGTACTTCAGGAGATCAATCTTAGAGTGGACGCCAAGGGTCTGCATCACGTTGTTCTTGTGGACGTGCACCGTGTGATGCGAGATACCCAACTCGTCGGCGATTTCGGTCTCCGTCAGACCGTCGCAGATGTACTTCAGAACCTCCAGTTGCCGCGCTGTGAGCGTGGTGGAGGGAGCAGCGCCACCGGCAGCGTCAAACCGGTACTGCGCTACCGTCTGCGCCGGCAGCCCGGTCCTGAAGCAGCGCTCTCCGCGGTCAACGCTGCGGATGGCGGAGACAAGGTCCTCCGGAGAGCCGTCCTTCAGCAGATACCCCCAGGCTCCGGCGCGCACGGCACGCTCCACCAGATCAGCGTCCTGATACATCGTGAGGACAATGGTTCGCGTCTTGGGACTGAGCTGCTTCACCCGTCTCACCAGCTCAATACCGTCAATGCCGGGCATGTTGATGTCGGTCACCAGGACATCGATCTCTGAGCTCTCCAGCCCCGCCAGGGCCTCATCCGCGGACCGGGCGGCGAATAGAACCGACACCGAATCACCGCTCTCATCCACGGTGTTTCTCAGACACTCCAGGATAAGCCGCTGGTCTTCTACCAGCCCCACTCGCACCGAGCGGTCTGCCAGCAATTTGTTCCGCGTACTATTCATGTTCACTCCCCGTTTCATGTTTTGTAGGTACGTCTCTGTAGGCACGTCTCCTCCACCCACCACTATGCAACATGCATGCCATCCCTATTTGCTGGGAACTTGTAACCCGTTTGGGTAATAGCTAACCCACCCTTGCGTGACCTACGTTCACATGCAAGGAGGAGCCTATGCGTCCAATTAGATTTTTGATTGTGGCACTTTTGATGGTTGCGTTGGTCTCAACCGGCCTTTTTGCTCGCGGAGAAGAGGAGCAAGAAGAGGTCGCGGAAGAGGTCAGCGCCGGAGAGGTCTCCGTGATTGCCACCTGGGGCGGTAACGAGCAGGATGTCTTCATGGACATGATTGCGCCGTTCGAGGAGGAATCCGGCGTCACGGTGAGTTACACGGGTACCCGAGACATGGACGCGGTGATGACCACGCGCGTTCAAGCCGGAAACCCGCCTGATATCGCTGCCTTTGCCAATCCGGGAAAGATGGCGGAGTTTGCGAATCAGGACGAGCTTGTGGATCTCACCACCGTGCTTGACATGGACCTGATCCGTGATGAGTACGCGCAGGGATGGCTGGACAGAGGAACGGTAGACGGCACACTGGTTGGTGTCTTCACCAAGGCCTCGGCCAAGGGCTTTGTCTGGTACGACCCGGCAACGAGAGATGAGTACGGTTTTGAGACCCCGGAGACGTGGTCGGATCTGCTGAGCGTTTCTCAGGACATTGCCGACAACGAAGGCATTGCGCCATGGGCAGTCGGCATTGAGAGCGGCGCTGCGACCGGCTGGGTCGGAACAGACTGGCTGGAGCACATCTTCCTGAAGATGCACGGGCCGGAGCTGTATGCACAGTGGCACAACGGCGAGCTGTCCTGGACAAGCCAGGAGGTCCGTGATGTCTGGACCGAGTGGGGCAAGATTGTCGGCAATCCCAACTTCATCTATGGCGGCCGGCAGTACGTGATCTCCACCAACTTTGGCGATGCCCACTCGCCGGTATTCCGCGAGGACCCGGGTGCGGTGTTCCACTTTCAGGCGACCTTCCTGAAGGGATTCATCACGGATACATTTCCAGATCTGAATCCCGGAGAAGACTTCACCTTCTTCCCCTTTCCGTCAATCGCCGACGAATACGCGAACTCGATTGTTGCATCCGGCGACGTGTTCAGCCAGTTCAACGAGACCGAACAGGCGAATCTCTTGATCCGGTATCTTGCCACCCCGCGTGCGCAGGAGTACTGGATTCAGACAGGAGCAATCTCGCCGAACCGTGCGGTGCCGCTGAGCGCGTATGACGACCCGCTGATCAAGGAAGCGGCCGGAGCGATGAACCAGTCTGACATTGTGGTATTCGATGCATCAGACCTGATGCCAAGCGAATTGAACCAGCAGTTCTTCAGCGCAGTTACGGACTTCGTCTCCAATCCAGACAATCTGGACAGCATTCTCCAGAGCATGGAGGAGACCCGGCAGGCTGCCTACTAAGGCGCCGCCGGTCACACCATCCGTGGCTGACTAGTTCAGCCACGGGTGGTGGTGGATGAGATAGCCCGCCGCCCGGTTCGCCGGTTGGCGGGCCTTTTTCTGCGCAGGAATTGCCGCAGGGCGCAGCCTGCCGTAGATTTGATGATGTGATTGTCACTAACCTCAACGCAACAACGTCCAACCCCCGTTGGCGGATGCGAACGGCACCGATGGTGCCGGAGGTAACGCACCCCACTCCGTCGGAGTCGACTGGGTCGGTTGATATTGACGAGGGCTCTGCCGGAAGCGCATCCGTTCAGAGCGAGCTGGACCGCCGCGACAGAAGCCGACGGCGGCGGCGACGGGCGATGACCCGGGTGGGCAATCGTCCGGCGGCCCGCTATGATCGCCGGAAACGCCGCAGAGACGAGGTGGGGCAGTATGTTGATATCCTGGTGTAGCGTTGTGGTGGTCTATTCGCGCGACGGCTGATCAACGTACGCCAAAGAAGTCACCACGGCTGAGGGATTGCCCCGCTTCCAGCCGTTCGTGGAGCTCAACAAATCTGGGTGCCTTGCCGTTGGCGACTATCCCCATCAATCGTCCATCTACCAAGAAGCCGGCCAAGAACTCCCCCTGCCCCACAACTCCGTCATACTCTATCTCCGCAGCGGAAACCGGGTACCCTGCGTATTTGACAGCTTGACCAAACTGACGCGTCCAGAAGAACGGTACCGTCCGGTACGGTTGCTCGGAGCCCATCATGGCTTCGGCAACAAACCGTCCCTGCTCCATCGCGTGGACCCAGTGCTCCACGCGTGACTCCCCCACCGGGGACGGAAACCGGGCAATGTCGCCTGCGGCGTAGACACCGGCTACCGGCGTCTGCAGGTGATGGTCTACCTGAATCCCCGCCCGTTGCCGGTCATCCAGGCTGGTACCGTCCAGGCAGGCGGTTGCGGGATCTATCCCCACACCCACTACCACCAGATCCGCGTCTATCCGTCGGTCGTCATCAAGCACTACGGTGTGGACCCGGCGGTCGCCGTCAATTGCTACCGGCTTTCTTCCAAGCAGGAAGGAAACGCCGTTCTGCTCGTGGATACCTCGCATCCACCGGCCAATCTCCGGCCCAAGAGCTCCGTACAGAGGCTCAGGGGCGGGCTCAACTACGGTCACGGTCAGTCCGCGAACGGCCAGCTGCGCGGCCACCTCCATACCAATAAAGCTTGCCCCAGCAACAACCGCGTTGGCTGCGCCCTCGC
>CAYTGY010000207.1:0-6288 GCA_964437265.1 uncultured Spirochaetaceae bacterium
GTCGCTTGGGCACCAGGTGCAACGGAACTCAGGTCCGAATCCTGTTCCCACGTGCCCCTGGCGGGCTCTATTTCGCGTGAAAGAGTGGAGCCCGTAGCTGACCGGCTCTAGCGCTCCGGCCCAGGGATAGGCGAGCCGGCGTACCGAGTACTCCACGCTCGAAATCTGCTCCACGTAGACGGGGGGCAGTTCCAGTGAGAACTCCCAGGTGTCCATGCCGTCTCGCACAACATGATCTACGTGGACGCGCGCATTTGCCAACGCAGCCCGGTGTTTGCATGCCGTATCCGCAGCGACCGCGTACCGTGTCCGAATCGCGGCGTTGTCAACAATGAAATGCCCCCAGAACCCGTCTCCGCGGTCACAGCCAAACTGGACTGCATTCGTTCCGCGGACAATATCACTCCGGTCCAATAGAACTGACGGAAACGTATAGGCGCAATGACCCGCTGCAACACCGTCGTCCGGAAGGTCGTAGGTGCGCCGCCCGTTTATTGCGAAGCGTTTTCGTGTTGTCAGTGGATGGCCGCCCCATACTTCTGCGATCAGGACAACCTGTTCGACGTCGGAAATGCGCAGCGGCACGTCGACCAGCGCAAGTCCATTGTGGCGACTCTCCTCGCGATCGCCATACTCGGGATGGGTGGAAATTCCGGAATCGTTGACCCGCAACCGAAGTTTTATTCCGTTGGTGTGGGCCCAGTGGTCCCGATATGACCTAATCCGTCTCGGATCAACCAGAAGGGCGTTGGAGTTTGCCACTACTGATTACCCAGATTGCGCTGACTCTCCCGGTATCGACTCGGAGAAACACCCATGTGGCGTTTGAATGCTTTGCTCAGATGGTACTCATCGTAGAATCCGAATTCCTCTGCGAGGTCTCCGAGGGACGCATCGGTTTCAAGGAGCGCAACGGCGAGTCTCCGAGTGTTGAAGGCGGAAAAGTAGTGGACCGGGCTATCGCCGAAGTAGCGTTGGAATTGTCTTCGGATTGCCTCGGTGGTAATCCCCAAATCAGCAGCAACCTCGGAAAGCGTCACGTGCCGGTCAGAGAAGAACCGCTCCATCGCGGCATCCAGCGGGGTAATCCTCGGCCGTGCTGGTTCCGGTGCCACGCGAGATATCAACGAACAGAGTAGCCCTGCCACAACGAACTCGGCGGCCTGGAAACTGTATTCCGAGTTCTGCCCCACGGCCTCACGGATGAGGTCGAGCATGGTCCTGCACTCGGAAACAACACCAAAATGACGCACAGTCTTGAGCCGGCGAAGCGCGCCGGTTGTTGCGCTATCAGATCCGACCGAAAACGTCACGACGGTTACAGCCAGTACGGTACTTGGAGCAGGCGAATAGGCGTGGTCTTCGGTAGGTAGGTAGATAACTGTGTGTCCTGGGCCAACGTCGTGATCGCAATCGCCGACGCGAATCTGACCCGACCCACTGTTGACGTGGATTATGGCACCGTGAGTTCGGGAGTGGGTGGGGATCGCCGTGTTCCACACATACTCGTTGTAACCGATTATCTCTACTTGCAACGGCATTCTCCGCTATCGAACGGAAGCATCGATAGATAGCCCGACGCGTGGTATCGCGTGCCCGCGGCGTAGTCGTTCAGGTTTCGCTCCAGGATACCCCAGTTTCGTTTGGCCGAATTCAATACAGCCGCGCAAGATCTCGGACATATGATGGTATAGCGATGCGAAACGCCTCCTGTCAAGAACTCCGAACAGATTCCATCATGATTGACGACCGATGCTGAAATGGTGTTAGGTGCGTCTCGTTCACATACGTACGGTACCGGTAGCAACCTCATACCTCGCGTTCAAAGCACGAATCATCAGTGGATCGGTCAGCAGCACCGCCCAACGCTGATTGTCCCCAACAGTATTGGAGGCAAGATTGGGTTCTGTGCATTGTGCCAATCGCCGGTAGGAAACGAGAATGCGCGAGAGGTAATCATGGAAAGAATTCGTATTGGCGCCGTCGGGTGCGGCGTGGTGGCAACCGCGTACTATTTCCCGTTCATCCTGGGATACGAACACGCCGAGCTCGTGTCAGTCTGTGACACGCGCGAGGTGCGGGCACGGGAGTCCGCACGGCTATTCGGGGCGGGTGAATACTACACTGACTTTGACCGAATGCTCGGCGAAAGCGAGATCGACGCCGTCTTCATTCTGACCGGGGGCGGGATGCATACTGACTTTGCTGTCAAAGCGGCTCAGGCGGGCAAACACATCTTGCTTCAGAAACCCATGGCATTGACCCTCGCGGAGGCGGACACGATCACCGCGGCGGTTCGGTCCGCCGGTGTCAAAGCAATTGTCGAACCTAGCGGCGGCACGGCGTTGCAGCAGTCGATACGCGACGTAAAGTCTATCGTCGACGCCGGTGCTTTAGGCGAACCGTACTGGTTCTACAATGTCCCAACGGGGCCCACAGTATATGGCCCCGAACTGGCGGGAAACCCATACGGCGCCGGAGCGTTTTACAACGCCGGCAGCGGCGGTATGGTGTTCGACTACCCGTACGGGCCAACCGAAATCTGCGGGATTCTGGGCAGCGTCAAGAGTATCATGGGATCGGCTAAGGTCTCGGTTCCGGACCGCGTGATCGTACCACCCGACCGATATGACGAGTATTTGATGAACGCCACCGATCCTCGAAACTCCAACTACTGGCGAGTCGTTGTTGAGCAGGAGAAGACCGAAACCGTAACTATGGCGGCACCAGACAACGCATGGTGTATCTATGAGATGGAGAACGGAGCGATCGGCGCCTACCACGTGGGCCGTCTCTTCCACCCCATGCCAAAGGGGATCAACATGCCTGCACTGCAAATCTTCGGAACCGACGGAAACCTCGTCTTTGGGGGCCCGCATGAGGTTTCTATTATCACCAAACACACGAACCTTCTCCCACGCACCGACGAGGACGGCTGGTACCATATCGAGCCGGACGCACTCCCTCCGAGTCCGTGGCCTATCCCCGCTAAGGGGAGCTGGATCTACTACCACGAGTCTGCCAGGCATCTAGTCGACTGCATAATCAACGACAAGGATCCAATCATTAACGTCGAGTGGGGTCGACACATCACGGAAATCATGTACGGCGTCCTCGAGTCATCGCGGACCGGCACGCGGTATACGATGAAGACAACTTTGACCGGGCGCCGAGACGCATGAACCGCGTACGAATAGGAGTCGTGGGTCTGGGATTCGGTGAGTTTCATGTGCGAACACTCGCAAACATGACGGAATTCCACCTAACCGCTGTCGCAGATTTCGACTCCGGCCGCCGGGCCAGCGTGGCTTCGCGATACAACTGCCGGCCATTTTCCGATGCTGATGAAATGCTGCGCGAAACAGAATTGGACGCGATCTCCGTCTGCGTGTCGCCGCACTTTCGGAAAGGCGTTCTGGAGTCAGCCGTGGAACACAACGTTGCGATGTTCATTGAAAAACCCTGGGCAGCGAATCCGGCGCACGCCCGCGAGCTCGAACAGTTGTGCGGTAAGACATCTGCACCGGTCATGACCGGCTTCAGTTTTCGGTTTCATCCAGTAGTGCGGAAATCGATGGAATTGGTTCGTCACGAGTGCGGTTCCGTACAACTGGGCAACGGGTCGTACGTCTTCGACTGGCTCCCACCGGCCGATTCCTGGTTGTGGGATCCGGAGAATGGCGGCGGTTTCTTCAACGAAAACTCCTGCCACATCATCGACGTGGTATGCGCCCTCGCCGGCAGACCAGTTGAGCTGTTCGCCTACGGTTTGCGTCAGGCCAATTGTCCATCCGAAGCGGCTGCGGCTGTTCTCATTCGATTCGTCAACGATTCAGTCGTGACGCTAACCCTAGGCGGTATAGGCGCCGGTGCCGTCCCGCAGTTTCCCTGGTTGGATTTCACAACCGAGGACGGATCGCTTGAACTCGTGGGGGAAAATCACGTGTGGACTATAGTGAAATGGACTCGGCACGGAGACAGAGACGTCAAACAGATGTCCGCTAGTCCTGAACAACTCGGACGCACCAGATACACCGATGCGCTTGAACATTTTGCCGCATGCATCCGCGAATGCAAGACGCCTGAGACAACAATTGCTGACGGTGTGCTTGCGGTGCAGGTTGCCGATGCGATGCGGAAGTCGATCCGGTCGGGTAAACCGGTGTCAATCCCTGAGGATTCGCAAGAATGATCTCCGTCAAGGTCTGTGATTCATTCGGGCACACGGCACTTTCGATTTCTACAGGGTCGGAAACCTGGTTGTACGGGGTCGAATCGGGGGGATTCGGCTCCCTCATTGATAAGGACGGAGTTGAGTGGATCGGTTTCGCTCCGGGCGACGCGGCGTTCCCGATTGGCGCTGCGAACGTGTTTCGCGGAATGCCGAATCTTGTATTCCCAAACAACATCGGTCATCCCGGGTACAGGACCTGCAGCAGCACCTGGAAGTGCAACGACAACACCGCGACACTTTCGACCAAGTCGCTGGACGGAGAGTGGGAGTGGGTCTGGACGGTTAGGTCCGGTGCAGCTCGCCTCGATATGCTCTCCACGCCAGAAGATCGTTGTTTCTGGTTTCTCTACGAAGGTACGCCCGGGGGACGTTACGACCGCGAAAACGCGATCTGGGGAAACGACCGCTTTGGACGCGCCAGTTCCGCCCCACCGTTGACCCACCCGAATACGGGCAGCTGGAGATGGACGTACTTCGGTGACACACGCACTAGTCGGGTTCTGGCTTTCGCTCACCTGACCAGCCGAGAGGAGCCGTCAATATGCGGTTGGATGGCCGCGGATGGTACCGGCAGGGACGGGATGGCGGTGTTTGGATTTGGACGCACGCAGGAAAACCATCCGATTCCCCATCTTCGCGGCGCCCATTCTTTCAAAGTGCAGCTCATCGAATCCACCGATCACAGGACACTTGCGGAGACTCTCAATGCCGTTTTGGCAGAAGAACCAACCCCGGAGGTCATATGAGCAAGTTTGCAGTCCACGCGCGGATCAATCCGGAAAAACGGCGCGACTTTCTCTTGGCGCTCCGGGAGTACCTCCCCGCGGTTTCAGCCGAGCAATCGACGCTTCAGTACGACGTCTGCCAAAGCGAAGCCGACCCCAACGTGTTTCTGTTCTTCGAGGCGTACCGGGACGACGCGGCCGCAGAGGCGCACCAGAACAGCACCGCCTTTAGGACGTACATAGAGAAGATCGGCCCGTACATGGAGTCTCCTCCGGTGGTTATGAAGTTGGTGGAGAGCGCAAAGTGATACCCGACATCAACGCCATTGACTCTCGTCCCTGGAGGGGTCGTCGCCCGCAAGTCGTGATCGACACCGACACATACAACGAAATCGACGATCAGTTTGCGCTGGCGTATTTGCTTCGCAGCCATGATATCGCGACCACTGAGGCGATCTATGCGGCGCCGTTTTTCAATGAGAAGTCGAATTCGCCAGGTGACGGCATGGAGAAGAGCTATATAGAGATCGAAGTTCTGCTCACCCGCCTTAACATGGAAGGCGTGCCACACTACAAAGGAGCGGCACGTACGCTGGAGAACATCGACGAGCCGGTTGAGAGCGCAGCGTCCCGCGATCTGGTGGAAAGGGCATTAGGAGCAACGTCGTTGAATCGACTAGTCGTTGTCGCCATTGGCTGCATTACCAATGTTGCGTCGGCAATCCTTATGGAACCTGAGATCAAGAATCGTATGACCATCGTTTGGCTGGCCGGCCAGTATCCCTATTTTCCGGAACAGCGAGAGTTCAATCTAATGGGTGACCTTGTCGCCGCACAGGTCATCTTTGATTCCGGGGTACCGCTGTACATTGTGCCGGCTCTCGGTGTGTCCAGCCACCTGACAACGAGTCGACAAGAACTCGCGGCACACCTCGATCTCGAAGATCCGCTTTCCCGTTTCCTTTTCAGACGTTTCTGCGAGCATGGCCCTTCAGTTGGGGTATTGGCAAAAGAGATCTGGGATGTCGCTGCTGTCGCCTGGGTTCTGCGCCCGGAAACGGTACAAAGCTTCCCTGTTCAAGCTCCGCGCGTGGACTCAAACGGCACTTATGTGTTCACTAAGGACCGACGCCCGGTTCGTTTCGCGTATCACTTGGATCGAAACCGTATTTTTACCGATTTGTTATGGAGACTCAAACCACCGTCCTTAGAACAATGATATCGTCAGTTCACGTATCCCACCTTCAAGGGTCACAATCGAAGAAAGTACATTCTCTCGTAGATCGGTCCGAGGCACCTGAGCACGACTCGGTGTTCCTCACGTAGATT
>CAYTGY010000208.1:0-4675 GCA_964437265.1 uncultured Spirochaetaceae bacterium
GCAGCGCGGAGGCGATCACCACTACACCCACGTTTGGCGCGCAGACCAGAGACCCACCGAGATGAGATCGCAGATCGTTCCCAGGACGTACGTGCGCCGACGCCCCCACAGGTCGGAGAGCGCTCCGCTTGGCACCTCCAGAAGCACGGTGGTGAGCGAGTACGCGGCGAGCGCAAACCCCACCTCCAGCAGTGAGAGCCCAACGCGCCGCAAGACCAGCGTCATGACGGGAACCATGATGCCCACCGCCCCCCAGTAGATGAGCTGGTGCAGGATGAATCTGGGTGCGATCCGGTTCATGCGGCCTCCTTTAACATAATCTCATCATGTCATATTATGACTTGCGCCAAGCGTGGTGTCAAGCAGATTCATCATATGATAGGATTACCATCATGACCGAACCAGAGCGCCGGCAGAGACGGCCACTGGCACGACGCACCATGGCGGAGGAGCTTGCGGACACGCTGACTGAGGAGATCGTTAGCGGCGAGCGAAAACCCGGGGATGCGCTTCCCACCGAACCCGAGCTCTGCACAGAGTTTGAGGTGAGCCGCAGCGTGGTACGGGATGCCATGCGGATGCTCGCCGCCCGCGGGCTGGTATCCGTCCAGCACGGGCGCGGCGCCTTTGTCTCAGCGTCTCAGTTGGACGCCTTTGGAGAGGCGTTGCTCCTGGCGCTTCGCCGTGAAGGTGCGTCGGTCTGGGATGTGGAGGAGTTCTTCCAGCGGTTCTGGCCGGAGGTATTCGCGCTGGCAGCTGAGCGCGCCACAGATGCTGAGGTGGCTGAGGTGGAACAGGCGGTGGAGCGTTACGTGCGCGTGTTCGAGGATGTGGCATCCAAGACCGCCGATGAGCAGATGCAGACCGCAGAGCCGGATCTAGAGCTCCTGCGAGAGGCGTTTCGGGGATTCACTGATGCGGTTCTAGCTGCCTCTCACAACGTGCTCTTCAGGCTCATTACACCGCCGGTGCAGCGACTGCGGTCATTGCGAAACTGGAACACAACCGCGATGTCCATTCAGGAGGCGGTGGAGCTGGAAGCGAGCGGCTTTCGCGCCGTTGCAGCGGCGCTGCGCGCCGGGGCCCCGGAGGCCGCACGTGCCGCGATATCCGGATGGTTTGCGCTCCCCCAAGAAGCGGTTGCGGCCATGAAACGCACGCCGGTAGCGGAGACGGTGAGCATACCGCTGGGGTTCGCGTCGTTGCGGTGAGCAGCTCGAATTCGATCTTGAGCCGCACTCAGCCTACCCCTCCACCGCATTCTCCCGACACACCGCCGAGTACCAGTGCCCGCTGTCCTTCACTATGCGGCGCTGGGTCTGGTAGTCGGTGTAGACCAGCCCAAAACGCTTGGTGTGGCCAAGGTTCCACTCGTAGTTGTCCATCAACGACCACACGAAGTACCCGCGCACGTCGACACCGTCCTGGACCGCCTGCCACACCGCGCCAAAGTGACGCCTGAGATAATCGATCCGAGCAGGGTCGCGGACCACGGGTTCGCCCTGCCCGCCCTGCTCGAGCTTGTCCTGGAGCGGAGTACCGTTTTCAGTGATGTAGAGCGCAGGTGATCCGTAGTCGCGAGCCACCCGCATGAGCAGGCGGTACAGGCCCTCCGGCGCCACCTCCCACTGCTCGTACTGTGCTCGCGGGACAAACGGGTAGATCACTTTGCGTGTCTTGAGAAACCCGCCGTCGGGCCCCTGGTCGTCCGCGATGATCCTGCGGGTGTAATAGTTGATCCCCAGATAGTCGATCCGCGCAGCAATGGCATCTAGATCGCCGTCATGAATCCGCGGCGCATCCGCGCCGTACCACTCGAGCATGTCTTGTGGATACTCGCCGCGAAACACCGGATCGAGGAACCAACGGTTGAACGCGCCGTCGTGGCGCCATGAGGCGGCCACGTCCTCCTCGCGATGCTCAGGTCCGCCGGGTGCCGCGTTGACCGCGGGCTCGACCCACTCCAGGTTGTGCACAATCCCCACCTGGGCATCTGAACGGGCATTCGCACGGATCACCGGTACTGCTTTGCCGTGAGAGAGCAGGATATGGTGCGCGGTTGTGAGCGCGGTGCGCAGATCCCGGATCCCCGGTGCGTGCTCGCCGAACAGGTGACCGACAAAGGAGACCACCCACGGCTCATTGTGCGTTGACCAGAACCGGACGCGGTCACCCAATGCCGCGGTCACCGCCTCCGCGTATCGCAGGTAGGCGTCTACCGTGTCACGGTTTGCCCAGCCGCCTGCGTGCTGGAGCGCTGCGGGGAGATCCCAGTGATACAGCGTGGCAAACGGCTCGATGCCCGCGGCCAGGAGCTGGTCAACCAAACGGCTATAGAAATCCAGCCCCGCCTGGTTCACCGGACCGGTCCCATCTGGGACCACACGCGGCCACGCAATCGAGAAACGGTACGCTTGCAGCCCCAGCTCCTTCATCAATCCGACGTCCTCGGCGTAGCGGTGATAATGGTCACACGCCGTTGCCCCGGTAGTCCCGTCAATCACTGCGCCTGGCCGCGCGGTGAACTCGTCCCAGATCGACGGCCCGCGGCCATCGGCATCGGTCGCTCCCTCTATCTGATAGGAGGCGGTCGCCGCCCCCCACGAAAAGCCGTCGGGGAAATGCAAAACGTTGCTCATCAGGTACTCCTCTCGCCGGGCCTGCCGGCGGTGTATTCCAGGTAGTCGAACTCGGCCCAGGCGGCCTTGTCTCTGAGATCTTGCGCGCAGAGCCCCACAAAGGCTCCGGAGAACGCTCCGGCGCCCTGGTCGCTTGCCTCATCGGCAAGTACCGTAGCGTCGAGCTCAGGGCCAATCGGGTGCCACTCATCGTCACGCGCGTAGCTGAACTGTAGCCGAACGGTATCGACGCTCACCCGCAGCGCTACACCGCCGGTCGCTGCGTCGGTGACAGTCAGCGGCACGCGGTGCTCGCGAAGCTCGCGGGGCTTCTCGTTAGAGGAGACAGCAATGCCGAGGCACGGTGAGCCAAAGCTCTCGCTCCAGTAGAGGCGAAGGTAGTACCACGTCCTCCGGGAGAAGAGGCAGATCAGCCCGGCGGCCTCCTGATGGTGGCGTGGCAGATAGTGCAGCGTTGTCTCCGCCTCAAACGCGAAGTGCTGAATCCGCCGCGCGATCAGGCTCTGTTCGTGCATCGAATAGAGCGAATCGCGCCCGCGGAGCGAGAGCCGGCCCGGAGCTCGCGTCAGGATCACCCACGACTCATCGATCGGCGAACGCAGCGAGTGCAGATACGGCGGGAGCTCAGAACCGGCAAACGAGAGCCTGCCGGTAGGGGCGGCGACCGGCGGAGCCGGGCCGACCTGCGGACCTCCGGGCGCAGGCACGGCGTCGGGCGCCTCGACATTGACGGTCGGAAGAAAGCGGTCGCTGCTGCCGCGTGCGTCGCCGCCACTGCGCAATCCGTCGCCGGCGAGGCGCGGCCAGCGGTCTGTGGTCCACTCCACGCGCTGAAGCGCGGTCTCGCGCCCGAGCATAGAGCGAAGAAACGGGCGGATCGGCCGCGCACAGAGGTGCGAGAGGAACCACTCGCCGGCCGGCGTCTGGACCAACGCGCCGTGGCCGGCCTTCTGAAGCTCCACCGCCGGGTTGAAGAAGCGCGGTTTGAGGTAGTCCGGGTCGTAATCCGGCTCGCTCGGGTGCGGGTTCGCCCGGGAGGTGAGCAGCGGGTTGTACGGCGACGGCTCATACGGCCCGGTGATCTCCCGCGCCCGGGAGACCAGCACGGCATGGCCGTAGCCGGTGCCGCCCTCGGCGGTGAGCAGATAGTAGTGCTCGCCAATGTGATAGATCCGCGGGCCTTCGGTACATCCAAAGTGCCGGTCGCCGTCGTAGATGCGGACCGGGTCACCGATCAGCCGTTGCGTCCCGCGGTGGTACTCCTGCAGCGTGATCCAGCCCGGGTGCGGATACCCCTGCCGCGTCTCCCAACAGAGGTTGGTCACCCACGTGCGTCCATCGGCCTGATGAACGAACGCCGGATCAAACCCGGATGAGTTGAGGTACACCGGATCACCCCACGGACCGGTGACCGCAGGCGCGGTGACCACGTAGTTGTCCAGGTCGAAGAACCGGGGTGACATCCGCTTCATGAGCGTGTACGCCAGGTAGAAGCGTTGCTCCGCCAGATTGAACGTGAGATCCGGCGCCCACACCCCGCACGAGTCCCCCACACCGCGGAGATCGAGCTGGGATCGTCGTGATAGGGCGTTCGTTATGTGGCGCCAATTTGCCAGGTCGCGTGAGTGGTAGATCGACACGCCGGGAAACCACTCAAAGGTGGACGTGGCAATGTAGTAGTCCTGGCTCACGCGTAGGATAGCCGGGTCCGCGTTGAACCCGGGAAGGATAGGATTGGTGACGATCACCGCTACTCCTTGACCGAGCCGGCGGTGACACCGGCAATCACGTACTTGCTGAACACGAAGAACAGGAGCACCGCCGGGACGGCAACCAGCATCATTACCGCGAACTGCACGGCGTAGTCGGCCGAGTACTGACCTTGGAACCTGATGATTGAGAACGGGAGGGTCCGTTTGGCCTCAGTGGCCAGGTAGGTGTTTGCCATGATGAACTCGTTCCAGGTGTTGAGGAACGTCATCACCCCCACGGTCACAAAGCCTGCCTTGGCCATGGGTGCAATCACCTGCGCCAGG
>CAYTGY010000208.1:4685-6252 GCA_964437265.1 uncultured Spirochaetaceae bacterium
CCTCGCCGGAGTATATACGTAGCCCTTGGGGGAGACGAAGAGACCGGCGGCCGCGGCAACCGCGCACCGTCCATGTAGGCGGACTCCTCCATTGACCGCGGGATAGAGGCGATCAGCCCGGAGAACATGAGCGTGCTGAATGAGACGTTGAATGCGATGTAGGCGATGATCACGCCCAGGTGGGTGTCTATCAGCCCAAAGAGCTTGAACCACTGGAAGTTGGGCAGGAGCGTGGTATGGATGGGGATCACCATTCCCAGCAGCACCACGTTGAACACCAACCGTCGCCGCTTCCACTGCATCCGTGAGCAGGCGTAGCTTATGGTGAACGCAAAGAAGCTGGTTACCAGCACTGAGACGGAGACGATGATCGCGCTGTTGGCGAAGTACCGCGGGATACGGCCGTCCACAAAGGCGCGGACGTAGTTGTCCCACCGCGGCGGTGAGGGCAGGCTGATCAGGTCCGGGCCAAAGAGCTTGGTGTTCGCGGTCAACGAGTAGTTGAGCAACCACAGCAGCGGAAAGATCTGCAGGAACGCAAAGACCACCAGGAAGGTATAGAGCAGGATCCGTCCTACCGGGATCCGGCTCCGGGTCGATCCAGGCACGGTTGGTGTGTAGTTCGCCATGGCTACAGCTCCGTGGTTTGGCGGAACGCCCGCCGGATCAGCAAGGTGAAGACGAGCCCAAAGAGCACGAACACCACTGAGATGGTATTGCCGTACCCGTAGCGGCTTGCCACAAACGCCTCCTGGTAGAGGTAGTTCGCAACCAGCTGGGTGCGGCTCCCGGGCGCCCCGCCGGTGGACAGATACACCACCTCCATCTGCTTGAGACAGGAGATCACGTCGATGATGATCACCGACTGGATCACCGGCATGATGTAGGGGATGATGATCCGCGTGTAGACCTGGAACTTGTTGGCGCCGTCAACAATGCCCGCCTCCTCAAGCTGCGCCGGGACGGTTACCAGCCCCGAGTAGTAGAAGAGCAGCGCCCAGGGAAACCCGTACCAGACAATGACAAAGACAATTGACCCCAGGGCGGTGTTGGGATTGCTCAGCCACGCGCGGGTGAGATCCTCCAGACCGAGTGCGGTCAATGCCTTGTTCACGAACCCAATGTTCGCATCCAGGAGATTGACCCACAGCGAGGTGATCAGTACCACGGTGAGGATGGCCGGTATGAAGAAGATGGTGCGGAAGAGGTGCGATTGCCGCGCTGAGAGTTTGGTCAGAACCGCGGCCACCGCCAGCGCGATGGGGTTCTGGATGAACACCGTGACAAAGAGCAGCACAAAGAAGTTGTAGATCGACCGCCGGAAAATCTGATCGGTCAAGAGCATCCGGTAGTTGGCAAGCCCCACAAAGCGCGCCTCGCCAAACCCGTCCCACCGGACAAAGCTGTAGTAGCCGCTCAGGATGATCGGCGTCAGGATGGCAAACGTCATCAACAGCAGCCCGGGAGCAACGAGCACAAAGATGGTTCGGCGGTTTGCTAGGGGATTCATCACGCCTCCGCGGTTACCGGCTGCCGCTGGCGCCGGCATCGCCGGCTCCAGCGTGTA
>CAYTGY010000209.1:0-1662 GCA_964437265.1 uncultured Spirochaetaceae bacterium
ATGAACGTAGTGCTTGCGGACGACGAGCAACTCGCCCGCGACGGGATGGCGAAGCTGGTGCCGTGGTCAACGATGGGCTTTTTCATCTCCGGTATTGCCCGCGACGGCGTGGAGGCGGTCGATCTCATCCGTGCGAGCCGGCCAAACCTGGTGATCGTTGACGTTCGTATGCCCAGGATGGACGGGCTCGACGTCACGCGCCGCGTCCGCTCGGAGCTCCCTGAGACGGTGGTGATTGTTGTCAGTGCGCACGACGAGTTCTCATACGTGCAGGAGGCGCTTCGGCTGGGGGCCGCGGACTACGTGCTCAAGCCGTTCTCCTCGCAGGATCTGACCGATGCCGTAGATCGCGCAATGCGGCTCTCCGCACGTCGTCGCGCGGACCGGGCGCATGACTGCTTCGTTGCGGAGGTGAACAACCTCGCCTCCACCGAGGGCGACAGTTTCCGCAGAAAGGTGCTGGAGATCCTTCGCGACGAGTACACGCGCGACCACACGCTCTGCGATGTTGCGGCACGTTTTGGGTTTTCGCAGAGCCGATTCTCCGCCGTGATGAACGATCGTTTTGGCCGCACCTTCCATGATCTCCTGACCGACTACCGGCTCGCGCTGGCGCGCACCATGCTCGACGACCCATCGCTTCGCGTGTCGGAGATCGCAGACCGCGTCGGTTACCTCGACGCTCGCCACTTCTCGCGGCTCTTCAAACGGCGCTATGGCGTCACGCCGTCTGAGTACCGGCACGAGCACGAAGCGGGTTAGGAGTAGCGACTGCTGCCGGAGTTGTGGAAACGGCGTTTAGATCGTTGACGGGCTCACCCCACCGTCTCCACCGCTCCGGTACGCAGATCTCCCGCAACAACGCCACCGCCGGGCGGGAGCTCAACGGCACTCTCCACAGGGGCACGCGTGCCGCCGGGTCGGGTACCGATCTCTTCGCCGTGCTCCCGGCCAATGATCCGCAGGGGCGTGGGACAGTCGATCTCAACCCGCATCCTGTCGCCCTCGCGGCGGGTGCGAACGGTGAGCGCGCAGGCTGCGTCGGGATCGCTGCCGCTCGCAATCGGGATGATGCCCTCCGCGGTCAGGTTGTGCCGCCGCCCGGTGAAGCGCCACGTGTTGTGACCGTGGAGCCGGGAAGGCGCAATGCCCAACACGTACCGGCTGAGCTGCCACGTGGGAGAGCCGGACCAGTGGTGGCATCGGCTCCACCGCCGGTCAAATACCTCACACCAGGTGGTATGTCCGCCTTCGAGCAACCACCCCCAGCATGAGTGATATTGGTCGAGGACATACTGGAGCCGATCCGCCGCCGCAAAGAGCGGCATCGCGTAGTGGTAGAAGTACGGCGTGATGAGCCGCGGCTCTCGCAAGAACGGGGCGCTGTTCCGCGGCGCGGCCAGGTCGTTGGGGAAGCAGGATCGCTGGTGACCGGCAATTGCGTCCAGCACGTGCTCCGAGTGCGAGTCAGGGACCAGGCCGTGCCTGAGCGCCAGTACGGCGCGGTGATACCCAAGCCGCTCCCAGTCGAGCGCAGGTGAAAGGCACGAGTCCAGATACCCGCGAATCACATCGGTCACGGTTTGCTCATAGCTCTCGAACCGGTGCCGCGCCTGCGTTCGGTCTCCGCTCAGTTCCGCCAACCACCGCAGACCGTGACGT
>CAYTGY010000209.1:1672-6244 GCA_964437265.1 uncultured Spirochaetaceae bacterium
GAGCACGTGCATATTGAGCACCATGTCCGACTCATCGTCGTTCGGTACGTAGCCCCAATCCACGAACACCCACCCAAGCGGATACGGTGCATCCGGACGGTCACGCACTCCATCCGGTCCCAGGTAGGCGGCGAGGGCCTCTACATTTGCGATCATCGCATCCGCAAGCTCGATCAGTATCGTTCGGTCCCCCGTGAGATCCGCATAGGTCACCACACCCTCCACCCACGTTGCCGCGTATGAGGGGATGTGCTCAACGGTGCCCGGGCAGAGACCGGCGACCATACCGTCCTCACGCGCGGACCGGGCGGCGGCTACCAGCGCTGCACGGAACACTCGCAGATCGGAGAAGGCGGCAGCGCCAATCGCCGCGCCTACCGTCACCGCGTCACCCAACCACTGACCGCGCTCGCGGGTGGGGCAGTCGGTTACCGCATCCTCCGTGCAGGACGCCAACGTCACCGCTCCGGTTCGCCAGATAGTGTCAAGCTGTTCGTCTCCGCTCGAGAATGCGCCGTCAATCCGCGGGAGCATCGTTCGAACATGCACGGGAAGCTTATCTGGAAGAAGCGACTCAGGGGCCTCCGTGAGATCGACGCATTCCGGGAGAATCACGTGCACCTCGACATACCGGCCGCCTCGATATCCTGAGACCGATAGTTGCTGCCGACCGCCGCGCGCGATGAGGTGGTCCATGTTGCACGAGGGGCCGCCTGACAGCGGGATGAACGGGCTCACTCTGCCGTCCACGAGCGCTTCGCAGTAGGCGATCTCTGCTACCGCTCCCGCCGGGAGATCCAGACTGAACTCAGGGCGCATCAGTGCTATTCGACCAAGGTCATACCGCCGCCAGATCCCCTGTGACGGCGCGCACTCACGGTCTCCCGCGCAGCGGTCTCCGGTGAGCTCGCGGAGAAAGAACCGCACCGGCGGGTCATCTCGCTCGTACCCGTACCGCTCGGATAGGTACCCGGCGGCAACCGCCGGGGCGTGCTCAACAGCAAAGGAGACCGGTCCGACGTGCGGATCGGCGATGTGCCAATCTCTGCGTTCCAGATGAGCGGCCGGTTGCCACTCATCGCTCACTGCCGGGTCTGTGCGCCACTTTCCCGGCAGCCGGCGCGTGTCGCACCAGTCAATCCATCCCAACTCGGGATTGATCCGACGGACGCCGGTGGCGTATGCCGCGAGCGCAGTTCCGCGCCAACGTTCCAGTGTCGCTCCGTCGCCGTCAAGCGTCACAATCACGTACGGCTCAACCAGCGGGAGGATTCGCGTGTCCACGCCTTCGTGGTGGATCAGCGCGGCCACCATATGATGGCCCGGCTGGAGGCAAACGGTTCGCCGTGCGAGCGCAGAGATCCCGCGCCGCGCCCGTATCGGTCCCTCCTCCACGAGTTCGCCGTCAATCCACACCTGATACGGCCCGCTCCCGCAGCTCTGCAAGGTGGCCGTGGCGCGCGCTCCGATGTGGAGCCGAGCCGTGAAGGCAGCATAGGTTTCTTGTTCCGCCGGTGTCTTCGGCAACTCCCCGAGCCAGAAGGGCTCAACGGTGGCGGGTGAACCTGCGTGACTGTGGTGATCGCTCATTGCGTTGAAGTACACAGCAGCCGGCGCCGAGCGGCGCCACCTACTGCAGCTTTCCCAGCACCTGCTGCTTCGAGTCGGCAATGGCAAACTCATCGAGTGCGGCATCAAGTGCATCGTGATCGTCACAGCCCATCACCAGCGCACGCTCGCGTTCAGTCAGGCCGAATCTGCGGTCCAACAGCCGCGCCAACACCTCTCTGCTGCGTTGAAGCGAGCCCTTCTGCAAGCCTTCCTGAAGCAACTCTTCTGCGTACGTCATATACCCAACCTCAACTCCATGATATCCCTTCCGCGCCGCTGCGGCCACAAGCTCGTGCATCTCGTGTGCACTCTTGACGCCCACATAGATCCACTCAACGGTCTCGGCCAGCGGTTGCGTCCGAGGATCGCCTTCAGCCGCATGGAGCAACTCGGTGAGCCGCTCTGCGGTATGGGTCTCTCCGTCCGCCTTGAGCCGGTACCACAGTGTTGCCATGTATCGCAAGAGCTGCAGGCACACCCAGTGATCCGGGCTCGACTTGTGCTCGTAGAGCACATAGACATAGGCGGTCTCGCGGCCGCGGTCTCCGGGCCAGCTGAACTGTAGCAGCAGATCGGTCCTTCCTCGCGCCGCCCGCGGGTCCACAAACGGGTGCGGGTCCACGGTCACCTCAGCCCCAGCAAGCCGCTTCGCATACGGCGGGGGCAGAAGCAGCAGCGTGAGCTCCTTCGCCGCATCCGGCTCCCCGAATGCGGCGCGGAAGAGCGTGTCATACGGGTTGTCTCTCTTTCTATCCGTCACACCCCACTAGAACAGTGAAGCGCTCCGCGGTGCTTGTCTTCTTCCGACACGCCTCGTGCTACACTATCGTTCACCATGATGCTGCGCTGGGACACCATCATCTCAGACCTCCCTGACCGCGCCGGCAAGCGGATTGGCGGTTCACGCTGGCTCCACGCAAGCGCTCTCTCCTCCCGGCTCAGGGCCGATCTAGCCAGCGTCCTCAATCAGCCGCACGATGTGCCGGCCGATGACCTGGTGATCCGGATAGACGAGCCGGAGGGGCGGGTGGCAACGACAGGAGTGGTACGTGCTTCCCTTTGACACCTCCACCAGGGCACCATCAACGTGCAGATGATCCTGGTAAGGAGGGAGACGATGGACGAAGGGCGTTTCTGGGAGATCGTGGCTGAGATGGACTGGCCGAATGTCGACTTTGACACGGCCAAACGCGTGTTCATGGAACGTCATGATCAGGCTGTTGCGAACGGCGTTCGGTGTGAGTTTGGACGGTTGAAGCGACAACTCTACGACCGGGCGGAGCTCACGGCAATCAGCGATTCCTGCGACGACAATCTCGCGCACATCATCGGTCTTGGGAGAGACGAGTACTACCGGTGCATCGAGCGGCCGGTCCTGGTCAGAGAGCGAGAGGCGAACGGTGACTACAGGGAGAGTTTCGCCTATTGCATTCCGTTTGAGGAGGACTACGGCCTGCTGACGGATGAAGGGTACGAGCAGCGTCTGAAGAGCGTTGAGCGGCTTCGGGATGAGCTATCGGAGGCCGATCCGGACGACGTGGCGCCGCGGCTCTACCGCCGATTCGCCGATGTCATTCGTGTTTGCGACACGCTCTTGGAACGACGCTGGTCTGACGCTGTTGTGCTGTACCATCAGCTCTTCGGTGACGGCTACGCCGACGACTGGCCAGATCTGGGATTCGCAGTACCGAACTTCGTCCTGGACCTGGAGCGATATCGGTTGTAGGGGCGTGAATGGGGTGAGGAGTTCGTGTATGATGGCACGTGAAGGAACCGGGCCCGCCGCAGCGTCAACTCAGATGCCGTGGGGAGCCCACGGGGCGAATCGTTGAAAGACAAGCCTGTAGAGTCAACGTCCTCTTACTTGCCACACCTGATAACCCTCTTGCGGTCATCCGAGTCGCGCGTGCTCGACGTTGGTTGTGGTGCCGGCGATGACGTCAACTCACTTCTTGACCGCGGATTCGACGCTGTCGGGGTAGACCGTTCGGCGGAATCGATAGCCGCCGGACGACAGGTGCACGGCATTCCACCTGATCGCTTGTTTCCGGCTTCGCTTCCCGACCTCGAAAGTGTATCTGGCCGGTACGAAGCGGTGCTCTGCGCCGACGTCTTGCATCTGGTCCCCGAATCACAACTTCTGGACTCGCTCTATCGTCTTCGTTCGCTCGTGGCATCGTATGGTTTCCTCATGCTCGCTGTACGCGCGAATACCGATGACGACCGATTGCGTCCGCCGGAGCAATATCGCTTCTTCCTCGAACGGCTGGGACTTCGCGAGATCCTCTCGTATGAGGACCACCATCGCGCGAGCTCGGACATTGTCCGGCTTCAGGTGATGGTCTTTGGTTCCACCGACGCAGATGAGCTCCGGCCCATCGAAGTAGTGGAGTCGGTCCTGTGGGACGACCGAAAGGTAAACACGTACAAGTTCGCACTGATCAGGGCGATTGCTCATCTCGCGTCCCACCGGCCAAATATCGTCGACTGGGAAGGAGCCGATCAGGTCTCGATCCCCATTGGTGCCGTAGCCGATCTATGGATCCGGTACTACTGGCCCCTCGTTGGTGACGAGTCGGAGTTGCCGGTTCTGCAAGGTCACAAAGGGGAGAGAGCCGATATGGCCTTCCGAGGGGCATTGGTGAAACTGAGGCGCTACTGGCAGCCGTTGGGCGGTTTCGCCGCGTTCAATGTAGCGTTGCAGGCGGATCGGCTACCGCTCGAGTCGCGCGCGCTGTTGCGTGAGGTTCTCGCGTCGGTGCGAACCGCAATCAAACAACCGGTCCAGTACGCCGGCAACGACCGAACCGGGAAGACGATGTTCTCGTACACGTCCGGTCGAATCTACTTACCGGAGTCCATCTGGCGGGAAGCAGCTCTGCTGGGGCGATGGATCGACGATTCGGTGGTGATCCGCTGGGCGGAGTTCAGCAGCTCCCTCAAGCATCAACACCCCGACGT